>CAWUOG010000079.1:0-10624 GCA_963923875.1 uncultured Alphaproteobacteria bacterium | reverse complement strand
ACCCAGGACCACGAACACGATGGCGTGGATGCAGACCACCGCTGCGAAGCTCGCCTGAAAGGTCGGCACCCAGAGGTCCGGCGTCCAGCGGGCCAGGGTCGGTCCGATGATTCCGGCCAGCACGCCGCCGGCCGTGACGTAGGAGATTGCCTGCGCCCGGTAGTGGCTCGGCGCCAGTTCGACGGCGGCAAATCGATAGAGCTGCATGTTCGCGACGGCATAGCCGAGCAGCAGGCCGCCGACGCACATCACGGTGAAGCTGCCGATGCCGAGCCCGAAGGCCGAGCATGTGGCGCCGATCATTCCCAGGGTTGAGCCGACGCGGAAGCCGATTTTCCGGCCGACGCGCATCATGAGTAGCGAGGCCGGAAATACCGACAACATGACGCCAAGATGCTGCATCGTGACGGGCAAGTTGGCGAACATGCGCATGTCGGGAGACACGATCGTCAGCACCGCCAGGGCCGACGACGCAAACATCAAGGTGTTGCTTCCTTGGGTCAGAGCCTGACAGATCGCCAACAGCGCGATATTGCGAATTGCCCGCTTCGGCAGGCCTGCCGGCGTTGTCGTCGCCGCTTCCCCGACTTTTATCGATCCGTCCATTGGGGGCGCACTCTAGTGGCGGAGAGTCGTCGTCCCAAGCGAATTGCCTGCAGTGCAGCCATGACCCCGCGTATCGCTAGAAGTGGGTATAGCCGCGGACGGCAGCCTTCACGAGCTGCCCTGAAACGGTCAGCCGCACCCCTCTGCCCTTCGAGAAGGCACCGATCCGAGTGACTTTGATCCCGGCCGCTCTCGACGCACGCTGCAGCGCCGCTCGCTTGCGTACCGGCACGGCCATCAGCAGTTCGTAGTCGTCGCCACCGGCCAGCGCGCGGCCCCACAACGCCGGTTGGCGCCCGAGCACCCGCTTGGCGTCACCCGAGAGCGGTACCAGGTCTCGTTCGATCGTGACGGCAAGCCCCGAGGCCTCGGCAATGTGGCCGGCATCGGCCAGAAGTCCGTCCGAGACGTCGGCGGTGGCGCGCGCCAGTCCACGCAGGCGCATTCCCAAGGCCGTGCGTGGCAGCGGCAGGCGATAGCGCTTTTCCAGAGCTGGCCCCTGCAACCTTCCCTGCGCAACCAGCAGGCCGAGAGACGCGTCGCCGATCGTGCCGCTGACCCACAGTTCGTCGCCCGCCCGCGCACCGTCGCGCCCGATGCCGCTGCCGCTCACGACCTTGCCAAAGGCCGTCACCGTGATCGTGGTCGGGCCGGGAGTCTGCGTGGTGTCGCCGCCGGTGAGGGTCACGCGAAATTTTCGCTGGTCCGCCGCGAGACCGCGCGCGAAACCGCGTATCCAGCGTTCGGTCCAGTTTCGCGTGAGCGACAGCCCGACCTGGTAGGCATAGGGAGTCGCGCCTCCCGCCGCGAGATCCGAAAGGCAGACTCGCAGGGCACGCTGCGCCACGAGTTCCGGCTTCTCGTCAGTCAGAAAATGGACGCCCGCCACGATCGTGTCGGTCTTGACGACGAGGTCATGGCGGCCATCGCCCGCCAGGAAGGCATTGTCGCTCTTGAGGCCGCGGGCGCCGCGAAAACCTCCAGCCAACGGCGCAAAATAGCGGGCGATCAGTTCGAATTCGCCGCTCCGCTTTGCCCGTGCCACGACATCCTACCGGGCGAGGTCCGCCGCGCGCTCCTGGCGCGCGAGACGGTCGAGCACCGAGTTTACGAACGTCGGCTCGCCCTGGTCGTAAAACGCGTGGGCAATCTCGACGTATTCGTTGATCGCCACCCTGGGCGGCACATCCCGGCGATGGATCAGCTCATAGGCGCCAGCGAGAAGGATCGCGCGCACCAGCCGATCGACCCGTCCCCAGGTCCAGTCCTGGGACAGCGCCGCCGACACCGTCTTCTCGAGCTCCTCCTTGTGCGAGGCCGTCCCCTCGACGACGTCCTTGAACAGCGGCTTGTCGGCATCGCGCCGCATGCCGCCCTCGCCGCTCTCGCCCGTACGCACGTTCAGGAACTGCTCGACGATCGCCGCAGGCTCGTCCTGGCCTTCCTGCCATTGATAGAGCGCCTGGACAGCCGCCAGTCTCGCGGCCTGACGGCGACTCGGTGCCACTGGAGCGGCGTCGGTCATTTCTTCTTCCAGCGGCGGGCCAGCGCCACCATGGCGAGACAGGCATGCGCGCTGTCGCCGCCCTTGTCGCCGCGATCGGTGAAGGCGCGCGCCTGCGCCTGCTCCATGTTGTTCACGGTGACGATGCCGTAGCCGATCGCGAGCTTGTGGTTCAGCGTCAGATCCATCAGGCCGCGCGCACTCTCGCCGCAGACATAGTCATAGTGCGTGGTCTCGCCGCGAATGACGCATCCCAAGGCAACGTAGCCGTCGTACTTGCGGCCCTTCTTCGCCGCAGCCAGGGCGATCGCGCCTGGAATTTCGAAGGCGCCCGGCACATGGATCAATTCGGCCTTCGCGCCGTTCTTCTCGATTTCTTTCGTCGCCCCGCCGATCAGCGCATCGGCGATATCGGCATAGTACGGCGACGCCACGATCAGGATGCGCGCGCCCTTCACTCCGGCGACGGGCGGCCGTGCCGTTGGAGTCTCGGTTCTAGTCGACATGGCCGCCTACGGCTTCCCTTGCGCCCGACGGCCAGGAACGGCCTTCTGACCAACCACCTTCAGGCCAAAACCCTCGAGGCCGACAATGCTCTTCTTGCTGTTGGTCAGCAGCACCATCTCCTTGACCCCGAGGTCGATCAGGATCTGCGCGCCGACGCCGTAATCGCGAAGCTCCTGTCCCGCCGGCTCGACCGCTTCGCCGGCACGGCGTCGCTGTTCGGCCAGGACGACCGTGAGAGGCTCACGGATCAGAACGATGATGCCACGGCCTTCCTGGGCGATCTCGCGCATGGAGGCCTCGATCTCGCCGCCCCGGCCGCCACTGCGCTGGCCCAGCGTGTCGGTGAACAGATTGACCGCGTGCATGCGCACGGTGATCGGGCCGCCGGTCGACGGATCTCCCTTTACCAGCGCCACGTGCTGCGCCTTGGTCACCTTGTTGAGATAGACGACGCAGCGGAAGTCGCCGCCGTAGATGCTGTCGAGATTGGTCTCGCTGATGCGCCGAATGATCGAATCATAGCGCCGCCGATAGGCGATGAGGTCGGAGATCGTGCCAATCTTCAGCCCGTGGCGCTGCGCGAAGGTAATGAGATCGTTGCGGCGGGCCATCGTGCCGTCGTCGTTCATGATCTCGCAGATCACGCCGGCCGGCGTAAGACCCGCCAGCCGCGCAAGATCGACCGCGGCCTCGGTGTGGCCGGTGCGCTCGAGCACGCCGCCGTCGCGCGCGACGAGCGGGAATACGTGGCCGGGCGTCACGATATCCTGGGGACCGCAGGAACGATCGATCGCTACCGCGACTGTCCGGGCGCGGTCGGCTGCCGAGATGCCGGTGGTCACACCCTCGCGCGCCTCGATCGACACGGTGAAGGCAGTCTGGTGCCGCGTGCCGTTGTTCTGGGCCATCAGAGGCAGGCCGAGCTGCTCGACCCGGTCACGGGTCAACGCCAGACAGATCAGGCCGCGTGCGTGCTTGGCCATGAAGTTGATGGCTTCGGGCGTGGCACATTGCGCCGGGATCACGAGATCGCCCTCGTTCTCGCGGTCTTCGTCATCGACGAGGATGAACATTCGGCCCCTGCGGGCTTCCTCGATGATGTCCTCGGCCGCGGCCTTCACCTCGCTGAAGGTGATGCGCCAAGTGTCCTTATCGAGCGCGCTCATGACTTTCCGTGCTCCAACAGTCGCTGAACGTAACGTGCGAGCATGTCGACCTCAAGGTTGACCCGTTGTCCCACCTTGGCCTGTCCCAGGGTCGTCACCGCCTGCGTATGCGAGATGATATTCACACCGAAGCGGTTGCCGTCGACTTCGTTCACGGTCAGGGAAATGCCGTCGATGGCGACCGAACCCTTGGCGGCAATGAAACGGGCCAATTCAGGCGGTGCCTCGAAGGTGAAGCGCACGCTCCCCCCTTCCGGCGTCATCGACACGATTTTGGCGACCCCGTCGACGTGTCCATAGACCAGATGCCCACCCAGTTCGTCGCCGAGCTTCAGCGACAGCTCGAGGTTCAGGCGGCGGCCTTTCTGCCAGTCGCCCAGATGCGTTTTGTTCAGGGTCTCGCCAGAGGCTTCGACGGCGAACCAGTCCGGCCCCTTTTCGACAACCGTAAGACAGCAACCCGAGCAGGCGATCGACGCGCCGATCGGCACCGGCGCCAGGTCATGCCGGGTGCGGATAACGAAGCGGCGGTCGCCCTTTTGTCCGCCCGACGCGACCGCCGTCAATTCGCCAACGTCCGTGACGATGCCTGTGAACATGCCTCGTACCTATGCGCCCCGATGCCAAGTTTCCAGAGTGTCGGTGCCGACAACTCGTTGCGCCGCCAGCGCAAACCGGGGCGCGAAATCGACCTTTTGCAGCCCCAGGGCACCAACCGCAGTGCGGCTGTCGCCGCCCAGCATCTTGCCCGCGCGATAGAGGCTCACTCGATCCACCAAGCTCGCTTTCAGGAAAGCCGAAGCGACCTGACCACCGCCCTCGATCAGCACGCGCGACAGCTGCCGCCTGCCCAGCTCGCTCGCGGCGGCGGCCACGTCGATCCGCCCATCGGCGCCAGCGTCGACCTGGATGATCTCCACACCGAGCGAACGCAAGGCCTCGGTATTGCCGGGACGACTGCAAACCAGCCAGACCGGCACGCGGCGCGCCGACTGCGCGAGCTTCGACGATGGGGAAAGGCTTGCCGCCGAGTCGAACACCACCCGGATCGGCGAGTAGCCGCCAAGGCCGGGCAACCGACAGGTGAGGTCCGGATCGTCGGCTCTTGCGGTGCCCTCACCGATCAGGATCGCCTCATGGCTCGCGCGCAGACGATGCGCGTCGGCGCGTGCCGCCTCTCCCGTGATCCACTTGCTGTCGCCCGACGCGGTGGCGATTCGACCATCGAGTGAGGTCGCGAGCTTGAGATGGAACAGCGGCCGTCCTTCCTTCACACGCAGCAGGAAGCCGGCATTGATCTCCGCCGCTTCGGCTGCGCCCTCACCGACCACGACTTCGATGCCGGCGGCCTTGAGGCGCGCATGTCCCTGTCCCCTGACCCGCGGATCGGGGTCCTCCAGGGCCGACACAACCTTCGCGACGCCGGCTTCGACCAACGCCTCGGCGCAGGGCGGCGACCTCCCATGATGCGAACAGGGTTCGAGCGTGACGTAGGCCGTGGCGCCACGAGCCTGCCCTCCGGCCTGGGCCAGCGCATCGGCCTCGGCGTGAGGCCTGCCGCCATCCTGCGTGCGGCCACGCGCGATGACGGCGCCGCCCTTGACGATGACGCAACCGACGGCCGGATTGGGCCATGTGCGCCCGAGCGATCGGCGCGCGAGCGCGAGCGCCGCGCGCATCATCGCATCAGTCCTTGAGATTGGTCTCGGCGAGGTCGGAGATGAACTCCTCGAAATCGCGGGCCTCGCGGAAGTTTCGGTAGACCGAGGCAAAGCGCACATAGGCCACCGGATCGAGTGCGCGCAGCGCATCCATCACCAGTTCGCCGATCTGTGTCGAGGGAATCTCGCTCTCGCCGGAGCTTTCAAGGCGCCGCACGATGCCGTTGACCACCCGCTCGACCCGCTCCGGATCGACCGGCCGCTTGCGGCACGCCACCGAGATCGAACGTGCAAGCTTGTCGCGGTCGAAGGCGACGCGCTGGCCGTTCTTCTTGACCACCGTGAGTTCGCGCAACTGCACGCGCTCGAAAGTAGTGAAGCGCGACCCGCAGGACGGGCAATAACGCCGCCGGCGGATCGCCGAGTTGTCGTCGGTCGGTCGCGAGTCCTTAACCTGGGTGTCCTCGTGACCGCAGAATGGACAGCGCATCTTTTCCCCCTGTTATGGCCTTTGCGCTTCTTCAGTTGCGGTAGATCGGAAAGCGGGCGCAGAGATCACGGACCTTGCCGCGCACCTGTGCCTCGACCTGGGCGTCCCCTTCGGGGCCGTTCTTGGCGATGCCGTCCAGCACGTCGGCGATCAGATGGCCGACCTGCCGGAACTCCGCGACGCCAAAGCCCCGCGTCGTGCCGGCCGGCGAGCCGAGGCGAACGCCCGAGGTGATGGTGTACTTCTCCGGATCGCCCGGAATGCTGTTCTTGTTGACGGTGATGCCCGAGCGATCGAGCACCTTCTCGGCGGCGATGCCCGTCGCCTTTTTGGGCCGCAGGTCGACCAGCATGACGTGGCTGTCGGTGCCGCCCGAGATGATCTTCAGGCCGCGTTCTGTGAGCGCTGACGCCAGCGCCCGCGCGTTGTCGATCGTGGCCTGCGCGTAGGCCCGGAATTCGGGCCGCAGTGCCTCGCCGAGCGCCACCGCCTTGGCGGCGATGATGTGCATCAGGGGGCCGCCCTGCAGGCCGGGGAACACCGCTGAATTGATCTTCTTTCCGAGTTCGACGTCGTTCGACAGGATCATGCCGCCGCGCGGGCCGCGCAGTGTCTTGTGGGTCGTGGTCGTGACGACATGGGCGTGCGGCAGCGGGCTCGGGTAGGCACCACCCGCGACCAGGCCGGCATAGTGCGCCATGTCGACCATGAAGTAGGCGCCGATCTCGTCGGCGATCTTGCGGAAGCGCGGCCAGTCGATCTGCCGAGAATAGGCAGAAGCGCCGGCAATGATCAGCTTCGGCTTCTCCTTGCGGGCAATCGTCTCCATCTGCTCGTAGTCGATCTGGTGGGTGTCCGGCTTCACACCGTACGACAGCACCTTGAACCACTTGCCCGACTGGTTGGCCGGCGAGCCGTGCGTGAGGTGTCCGCCCTGGTCGAGCGCCATGCCGAGGAACGTGTCACCCGGCTTGAGCAGGGCCATGAACACCGCCTGGTTGGCTTGCGCGCCGGAGTGCGGCTGCACATTGGCGAAGCTGCAGTTGAACAGCTTGCAGGCGCGGTCGATCGCGAGCTGCTCGGCCTTGTCGACTTCCTCGCAGCCGCCGTAGTAGCGCCGGCCCGGATAGCCCTCGGCATACTTGTTGGTGAGCACCGAGCCCGCGGCCTCGAGCACGGCGCGCGACACGATGTTCTCGGAAGCGATCAGTTCGATCTGCTCGCGCTGGCGGTGCAACTCGCCCTTGAGGACAGCGTCGATCGCCGGATCGGATTCGGCGAGGCCGCGGGTGAACATTGCGAGAGTCGAATCCTGGGCCTTTGCAGCAGCCTGGCTCATTTCACTTTTCCCTGGAAAGCTTGGCGACACGCCCTTCGTGGCGGCCACCCTCGAACGGAGTTTTCAGAAACACCTTCAGCGCCTCGCGGGCCACTTCGATGCCGATCAGGCGCTGGCCGAAGGCAATCACGTTGGCATCGTTGTGCTCGCGCGACAGCCGCGCAGAGGTCACGTCATGAGCGAGCACGGCGCGGACTTTCGGGTTGCGGTTGGCGGCGATCGAGATGCCGATACCCGATCCGCAAACCAGCACGCCCCTCTCGGCCTTGCCGCCGGCGATCGCCTCGCCCATCGCCCGTCCGAAATCCGGATAGTCGACCGAAGCCGTCGAATTGGTGCCGAGATCCAGCACCGCGTAGCCCGCTTCCTGCAGGTCGCGCTTCAATAGTTCCTTAAGGTCGAAGCCGGCATGATCCGACGCGACCGCGATGGTGGCCCCCGCCATCTCGCTGATCGATCCCCTCTATCTGTTGATCTTCCCTATACAATATCCGGGGCCGCGGTGTCACGGTTCCGCAAGATCGTGGAAAGCCGGCCACAAGACATTGAATCGCCAAAAGAAAAAGGCCCGGCATCCGCCGGGCCTTTCCCGTCCGCTCCGGGACTTATTTCTGGGCCTGGAACGACTTGCCGTCCTTCCAGACATAGATGTCGTAAACCGGATTCTTGATGTCGCCCTTCTGATCGAAGGCCAGCGGGCCGACGGCCGAGTCATAGGTGTCGCTGCGAAGCGCCGCGGCCACGGCCGCCGGATCGGTCGACTTGGCCTTGGCCGCAGCCTGTGCCCACACCTTCACGGCGGCGTAGCTGAAGAGCGTATAGCCCTCCGGGTTGTACTTGGCGTCGCGGAACTTCTTCACGAGGTCGGCGTTCTTGGGATCGTCCTCGGCTTTGGGCGGGAACGACATCAGCACGCCGTTGGTCGCCGCACCGCCCAGCTGGGCGAATTCGGCGGTCTCGAGCGAGTCGAAACCAACCATCTGCGCGCCGAGCCCCTGCTCGCGCGACTGCTTGATCATGAGCGCCGCAGCGGTGTGGTAGCCGCCGAGCACGATCATGTCGATCTTCGCCTGCTTCATCTTGTTGATCAGCGCGGTGAAGTCCTTGTCTGTGTCGTTGTAGGCTTCGTACATGACCTCGCGCAGGCCACCCTTGTTCAGGGTGCGCTTGGTCTCGTCGGCCACGCCCTTGCCATAGGGCGACTTGTCGTGAAGCACGGCGACGCGCGCATTGCGATGCCACTTCAGGATGTAGGTGCCGACGGTGAAGCCCTGCACGTCGTCACGGCCGCATGTGCGGAACACCGTGGTGTTGCCCTTGCTCAGCGCATCGTCGGTCAGCTTCGGGTTGGTCGAAGCCGGCGTAATCTGCAGGATCTTGCCTTCCTTGTAGATATCGGAGGCCGGGATCGACGAACCCGAGCAGAAATGTCCGGCGACGAACACCGCCTTGTCCGACACCATCTTGTTCGCGACGGCCGTCGCCTGTTTGGGATCGCAGGCATCGTCGCCGATCAGCATCTCGAGCTTCTGGCCGTTCACGCCACCCGCAGCGTTGATTTCATCGACCGCCATTTGTGCGCCGCGCTTCAATTGCTCGCCGAACGCCGCATACTGGCCCGTCATCGGGCCGGCCGAACCGATCTTGATCTGCGCGAACGCCGGCGTCGCCGCCAGGGCGACAACTGCAGCGGCAAGCGCGCCGAAATTCCTCTTCATACAAGTCTCCCTTGTTGTGTCTCCAGCCTCCGGAGATGGGCGTGAAGCTTAGTGCCGCTGCTCCCAGCCCAGCAAGCCTTTGCGCCGATACAGCCACGGATATTGCCGCACCATCTGCCGGGCCTGGGTCAGTCTGTAGGCGAACGAGGCAACGGCCAGTTGCACCGCCCAGCCGAGCAGGAAGCCTCCGGCCGACCACAATTCCCCTCCAGCGAGCGCGTAATCGAGAAAGCGCAGCCCCGCCGACAGCAGCGCGCTGTAGAACAACAGGATCTTCCACGGCCGCCAGGTTATGGCGAGCGCATGCCCGGCGGCGAACGAGGCCGGGCCGACGAGCGCAAGATTGAACAGCACCACGTTGAACAGCGTGTCGCCGAGCCAATCGAAGGCGAAAACGTCGAGCTCGCTCATGCCTGGCCGCCCTCGAGGTAGGCCGACCGGACCTCGGCGTTGGCCAGCAGCTCACGGCCGCTGCCGCTCAGCCGTACACGCCCGTTGACCAGGACGTAACCGCGATCGGCCAATCGGAGAGCATGGTAGGCGTTCTGCTCGACCAGGAAGACCGTAACCCCCTCCTCGCGCGCGATCCGAGCAACGGCGTCGAAGATCTGCCGGACGATGAGCGGCGCCAGACCGAGCGACGGCTCGTCAAGCAGCAGCAGGCGCGGCCGGCTCATCAGGGCCCGGCCGATCGCCAGCATCTGCTGCTCGCCGCCGGACAAGGTGCCGCCACGCTGGTCGCGACGCTCGGCCAGGCGCGGAAACATCGCGAATACCCGATCGAGGTCCTGCTGGAAGTTCGCCGGGTCGCCCAGTGTGGCGCCCATCTGCAGATTCTCGAAGACGCTCATGCGCGGGAAGATGCGTCGTCCCTCCGGTACCTGCGCCACGCCACGTCGCACGATCTCGTGCGTCGGCAACTGAGTTATGTCGTGGCCTTCCAGTCGAATCGATCCTGCGCGCGCCCGCGGGCTGCCGCAGATGGTCATGAGCAACGTCGACTTGCCGGCGCCGTTGGCCCCGATCAGGGTCACGATCTCTCCCTTGGCCACGTCGAGATCGACACCATGCAGCGCCTGAATGGCACCGTAGAAAGTGGTGATTCCCCTCACCTCAAGCATGGCCAAACTCACACATCGACGGCCCCGCCATGGTCGCCGTCGTCGGTACCGAGATAGGCGCGAATGACCGCCGGATCGCGCTGCACCTCGGCCGGTGCGCCCTCGGCAATCTTTCGACCGTAGTCGAGCACGACCACCCGGTCGGAAATCCGCATGACCACGCTCATGTCATGCTCGATCAGCAGCACGCCAACGCCGTCCCGATCGCGGATCGAGGTCAGCAGGGCATTGAGCTCCGCCGATTCGCGCGGATTGAGCCCGGCGGCCGGCTCGTCGAGGCAAAGCAGATTTGGCTCGGTGCACATCGCCCGCGCGATCTCCAGCCGGCGCTGCGCGCCGTAGGGAAGTTCCCCCGCCGGGCGATCGGCATCGGCGACCAGGCCAATGCGCTCCAGCCATCCACGCGCCATTTCGATCGCCGCGGCCTCGGCCTTGCGGAAGCGCGCCAGTCCCAGAATGCCGAACACGCTCATGCCCGATGCGCGCATCAGCTTGTTGTGCTGCGCGACCAT
>CAWUOG010000078.1:0-10713 GCA_963923875.1 uncultured Alphaproteobacteria bacterium | reverse complement strand
TCCTACAAGGACACGATCAAGCTGCTCGCCTATCCGGTACGCGAATGGGCCGATATCGTGTGGATCTATATGGGCCCGCGCGAGAGCATGCCCGAGCTGCCGCAACTGGAGCTCGGCCTCGTACCTGCGGCGCATCGCTATGTCTCCAAGAAGTGGCAGGACTGCAACTGGGTACAGAGCCTCGAGGGCGCGATCGATACCGCCCACTTCTCTTTCCTGCACAAGATCCCGAGCAGCGACGAGAAGAAGAAGATGGAGATCTTCCGCAGCACCTCGGCGATCGGCGCCGGTTCGGAGCTCGAGAACCGCATTCGCTGGGTGATGGACGATCCGCGCCCGAAATTCTCCATCCTCGGCCACGAGACCGGGCTGGCGATCGGTGCTGCGCGCAAGACCGACAACACCGACAAGTACTGGCGCATCTCGCAGTTCCTGATGCCCAATCACGCGCTGGTGCCGGTCGCCTTCCCGGGCGACGTCTATCACGGCCAGTGCTGGGTTCCGGTCGACGATACGTCGTGCTGGATCTACACTTACAGCTGGCTGCCCGACCGGCCCTTCACCAACTCCGAGCGCGAGAAATACGCCACGGGCCTCAGCCTGCATGCCGAGACCGACGACCACTACGTGCCGGTGCGCAACATTCGCAATGACTACCTGCTCGACCGCGAGAAGCAGAAGACCGAGAGCTTCACCGGCATCACAGGCGTGAGCGACCAGGACGCCGCGATCCAGGACAGCCAGGGCGCGATCCAGGACCGCACGCGCGAGCATCTCGGCCCGACCGACGTTGGTATCGTCGAGTTCCGCAAGATGGTGATGGCCGCCGCCCGCGCGCTGCAGTCCGGCACGCCGCCGAAATCGGCACAGGCGGCGAAGAAATATGCCGTCCGCGCCGGCGGCTGGATGTCACGTGCCGAGACCGATTTCGCCGACGTCATGACCGAGCGTTTCGGCCATCGGCACGGATACGTCGGCACCGAGTACGGCTTCGGAGAATAGTTTTACCAAGCCCGCCCGCTGCACTATCGTTGCCGGCGATACGGATTGGGGAGACTACGCAGTGACCGTCAAGATCTATGGACCCACGGCCTCGCGCGCCGCGCGTGCGCTCTGGATCGTGCATGAACTCGGCATTCCGTTCGAGCACGTGGCATTGGAGATGAAGGATCTCAAGGGACCGGAGTTCCTGAAGATCAATCCGAACGGCAAGGTTCCGGCGATGGTCGACGGCGACTTCAAGCTGTTCGAATCGATGGCGATCAACCTCTACCTCGCCGCCAAGTACAACAAGAACGGCTTCTGGCCGGCCGCGCTCGAGGATCAGGCGCGCTGCCAGCAGTGGAGCTTCTGGGGGATGACGGAAGTCGAAAAGCCGCTGCTCACCATCCTCATGGACATGTTCATGACCGCTCCAGACAAGCGCAAGCCCGACGCCGTCGCCGAGGCGCAGAAGGCGCTGCCGCGGCCGCTTGCGGTGCTGAACGACGCGCTGCAGGGGCGTGACTATCTGCTGGGGTCAACCTTCACTGTCGCCGACCTCAACCTCGCCTCGGTGATGAGCTGGGCGAAGCCGATCAAGTTCGACTTCGGCCCCTACCCCAATGCCGGGGCGTGGCTGGACCGCTGCCTGGCCCGTCCGGCCTACAAGGCCGCGCGCGCCACCAAGTAGGGAGCGGTCCGAGCGACCGGCTATTCGGCGGGTGCCGGCTGCGTGACGGCCGGCACGCCTTCCTTTCGGTCGCCGTTCGGCAGCAGCAGCGCCACGATCGCGATGACGGCCGAGAGGCCGGCCAGGCTCGCGAAAAGCAGGTCGAGGCTACCGGTTTCCTTGCGCACCCAGGCGATCGCCATGATGGCGAGCGGGCTGGCGCCGAACGCCACGACGAACTTCGCGCCGAAGCCCAGCCCGTGATAGCGGCTGGGTGTGTAGCGCGCGATCAGGATGTTCTCGACCGGGCCCGTCGCCGAACTCAGCACCGCCGACAGGATCGCGCCGGCCAGCGCCAGTGGCCAGTTGCCGGCCGCGAGACCGAGCATCGCCACGATCTGCAGCGCCGAAGCCACGACATAGGTCGCCTTCAGCGGATAGCGGTCGACGATGCGCCGGCCAAGGGCGTACTGCGCCAGACCGGAGAAGGCGTAGATCGCCGAGGTGGCGAGCCCGATCAGCAGCACGTTGGCCCCGAGATGCTCCTCGAACACGAGGGCCGCTCCGAACATCACGGCCTGCCAGAGCACGCCTTCCAGCGCCATGGTGACCGACAGCACCGAGAACACGCGCCAGAAATCCGCCCGGCCGGCGCCGAGACCGGGAGTCACCGGCATCGGCCGGTCGCCGAGCCGGCCGCGCCGCATTTCCAGGATCAGCACGAAGCCCAGCGCCACGCAGACCAGGCCGGGCACGATGAAGGCCGCGCGCCACGACATCAGCGTGATCAGCACACCCGGTACGATGCCGTAGAGCGCGAGCCCGATGCTGCCGAACAGGCCGTTCACGCCCATCGCGTGGCCCTGCTCCCGTGCCGTGCGAATCACCCAGCCGATCCCGACCGAATGGTAAAAGGCGCCGAACGAGCCGATGCCGGCCAGAGTGAACATCAGCGCCGTGGTGTCGCCGGACGGGACCAGGCCGCAGGCGATCGACGACAGCCCCATGCCGATGAACATCACGACCATCATGGCCGGCGCGCCAAAGCGGTCGCTCAGCCAACCCGCCGGCAGCGACACGACGCCCAGCAGGACCGTTGCCGGTGCATAGAGCTTCAACAGGTCCTCGGCCGGCAACTTCCACTCGACGGCGAGGGTGAGCACGATCACCGCGTAGAAGGCGGTCATGAGGTGCATCAGCCCATGCCCGGTCGACGAGTAGATCAGGACGCGCCGGGACAGTTCGCGGGACTGGTCAGGGGATTGGTTCATGACGGAGGGGTGTATCGGGCCTCGGGACCGGCCGGGCAAGGCCGCTTGCGGCATCACAGCCATTCGCGCTAAACGGACGCGCTCCGGTCGGGGCGTAGCGCAGCCTGGTAGCGCATCAGTCTGGGGGACTGGGGGTCGCAGGTTCAAATCCTGTCGCCCCGACCATTTCTATCCCCTCCCATAAGCCTCTCGATGAACGCCCGGCGTGCGCTCGCCTTCATCTTCTGCACGGTGACGCTGGACGTCCTGGCGCTCGGCCTGATGATCCCGGTCCTGCCGCGGATCGTCCTCGGCTTCATGGACAACGACACCGCGCGCGCCGCCGAAGTGTTCGGCCTGTTTGCCACGGTGTGGGGCGCCATGCAGTTCATCTGCTCACCCCTGCTCGGCGCGCTTTCCGACCGCTACGGACGCCGGCCGGTGATCCTGATCTCCTGCCTGGGCCTCGGCCTCGACTACATCTTCATGGCCGTCGCACCTTCGCTCACCCTGCTGTTCGTCGGGCGGGTGATCTCGGGCATCACGGCTGCGACCATCACCACCTCCTACGCCTACATCGCCGACGTCACCGAGGCCGAAAAGCGGGCCAAGGCCTTCGGCCTGGTCGGCATGGCGTTCGGACTGGGTTTCGTCCTGGGCCCGGCGATCGGCGGCCTGCTCGCCAGCGTCGATCCACGATTGCCGTTCTGGCTGTCGGCGGTCGCCTGTGTGGCGAATGCCGCCTTCGGCTGGTTCGTCCTGCCGGAATCGCTGCCGCCGGAACGGCGCATGGCATTTGCCTGGGCGCGCGCCAATCCGCTGGGCTCCCTGCGCTTGCTAAGCCGGCACGCCCAGCTCCTCGGGCTGTCCGTCGCCAACTTCTTCGGTCAGCTCGCCCACCAGGTGCTGCCCTCGGTGTTCGTGCTCTACGCCGCCTACCGATATGGCTGGGGCGAAAGCATGGTCGGCCTGACACTGGCCTTCGTCGGAGTCTGCTCGGCGGTGGTCCAGGGGGCACTGATCGGGCCGGCGATGGCCTGGCTTGGCGAGCGCCGCGCCACCGTGCTTGGCCTGTTGGCCGGAGGACTGGGCATGCTGATCTACGGCTTGGCCCCCAACGGCTGGCTTTTCTGGGTCGGCGTCCCGGTGATGTCGCTTTGGGGGCTCTCGGGTCCGGCGTCACTGCAGATCATGACGCGCATGGTCAGCCCCTCGGAACAGGGGCAACTGGCCGGCGCCAATACGGCCATGGCGAGCATTGCCGGGCTGGTCGCGCCCGGGCTGTTCGCCCTCACGTTCGCCCATCTGATCGGGCCCCTGCCGGGGGCACCGTTCCTGCTGGCCGGGATGTTCCTGCTGCTCGCGTTCGTACTCGCCTGGGCAGTGACCAGGTCGCCGGTAAGGACGGCTACGACGCCGCCAATTGCCGGCCGGCCTCGGTGAGCTTGCAGACCAGCCATTCGGGCTTGAGGGGATTGTTGAACCAGGGCACGGCCCAGCCGCGCTCCAGGCAACGCCGCACCACCACCTCATCGACATCCTGCCCGTCGAGATCGAACAGGGGCAGCTTGCCGCCCGGCTGGTCCAGGCCTCGGCGGAGATAAAGGATCTCCATCAGCGACGGCCCGTCACCCGACTGCACGTTGTCGTTGAGCGCGTGGCAGTGGGTGTCCCGCGGCGCGAGGCTCGCGGCTTCTCTGTCGGCAAACACGGCGCGCCCCCTCTGACGATGCCGTAAACGGAAATTTACAACGCCAAGATACGCCGATCGCTGCAATTCCCAAGAATAATCAGCCCTTCGGCAACAATCGTTACATCAAGACCGGCTAGAATTTTGACACTGTAAAGATTGCCTTCAGACCTGAAAAAAGCGGCTGCTCCCAGCAGCCGCTTCCTTCACTTCAAGTCGGATATCAGTTCTGCGCCTTGAGCGTGCTACGCAGCTGCGTCAGAGCCTGCTCGAGGTCTTCCAGCACAGTCTCGATCTCCCGGCGCTTGTGCAGGTCCAGCATCGCGGCCCGCGGCGTGGTCGTCGAAGGCTGCGGCCCGGTCCGCGGCAGCGGGCGGGCAGTACCCGTGGCCATCGCCTCGGCACGCGCCGACACGATGCGCAGGCTTTCCAGCGCGCTCTCCGCCACATGATCCAGCCGCTGCTGCGGCAGGCGTCCGCGACCTTCCTTCAGCAGCCGCTGCACGCCTTTGATGGTGTAGCCATCGTCGTACAGCAGAGTGCGGATCCGGCGCAGAAGGTCGATATCCTCCGGCCGATAGTAGCGCCGGCCGCCGCCCCGCTTGAGCGGACGCACCTGGCTGAACTTGCTTTCCCAGAACCGCAGAACGTGCTGCGGCACATCCAGTTCGGTCGCGACTTCGCTGATCGTGCGAAATGCCTGCGCCGACTTCTCAATCCGCCTTTCGGCGGTCTGAACCGAAACGGCCATGTCCTAACCCCCACACTTCCCCGTTACCCCTTAGCAGCTTCGCCGGGCGCCCCATTGATTAGAGATTTCAGGACGTTCGACGCTCGGAAGACAAGGACACGTCGGGGCAGGATCGGAACCTCCTGCCCTGTCTTTGGATTTCGGCCTACGCGCTGACCCTTGTCGCGAACCGTGAAGCTCCCGAACGAGGAGATCTTCACCGATTCGCCACGAGCCAAAGCTTCCACGACTTCGGCGAGAATCGTCTCGACGAGATCGCTGGATTCGTTGCGAGACAGTCCCACTTCCTGGAACACCGACTCGCTCAAATCGGCGCGCGTAATAGTCCGGCCTTCCATCCGGTACCCTTCCTTCCCCCACTTAATCCTTACTCTAAGGATGGAAAGCGGTCAATATCAGGAGGATAGCGCCTAGACTTGAATCGCCGTCTGTTCTCGTTCCGTTGCGAACTGTTTTGTTTCAATGATTTGTGACTACCAGCGCACGAGCGAGGCGCCCCAGGCCAGACCGCCGCCGATCCCCTCCAGCAGCAGCAAATCGCCCTTCTTGATGCGGCCGTCCTTGACCGCGGTATCCAGGGCCAGCGGGATGGACGCCGCCGACGTATTGGCATGACGGTCGACCGTCACCACGACCCGTTCCGGCGGCATGCCGAGCTTCCGGCCCGTACCGTCGATGATCCGCTTGTTGGCCTGATGCGGCACCAGCCAGTCGATGTCCGCGGCATCGAGCCCGGCCTTTTCCAGCACCTCGCCCACCACGGCCGACATGTTCACCACGGCGTGCTTGAAGACCTCCTTGCCTTCCATGCGCAGGAAGCCGGTGGTCCGCGTAGAACTGGGGCCGCCATCGACGTAGAGGATGTCGTGCTGGCGGCCGTCGGAATGGAGCGCATTGGCCAGGATGCCCCGGTCGGCGGCCGTGCCCTGCCCCTGTTCGGCCTTGAGCACGATCGCGCCCGCGCCGTCGCCGAACAGCACGCAGGTACCGCGGTCGTTCCAGTCGAGGATACGCGAGAAAGTCTCGGCGCCGATCACCAGGGCCGTCGAAGCCATGCCCGCCTTCAGCAGGCTGTCGGCCACCGAGACGCCATAGACGAAGCCGGCGCAAACCGCCTGCAGGTCGAAGGCGGCCCCCTTGGTCATGCCCAGTTCCTTCTGGACCACGGTGGCAGTGGCCGGGAACGTCTCGTTGGGTGTGGCGGTCGCGAGCACGATCAGATCGAGGTCGGAGACCTTCACCCCGGCATGGGCCAGCGCACGCTCCGAGGCCTTCAGGGCGAGATGCGACGTGAATTCACCGTCGGCGGCGATGTGGCGCTGGGTAATGCCGGTGCGCTGACGGATCCACTCGTCCGAGGTCTCCATCTTCCTGGCCAGCTCGTCGTTGGTGACGATTCTTTCGGGCAGATAGGCGCCACACCCCTGAACGACGGACCGAATCACTCAGCTCCTCCGGTGGCCTGCAGCTCGACCGCCGCCGGCCCCGGGGCCGGCGCGACCTGTTTCAGCCTTGCCAGGCCTTCGACCAGTTTGTTCTTGTATTCGTAGCGCACCAGATCGACCGCCACGCCGATTGCATAGGCGAAGCCCAGATCGTCGGTGCCGCCATGGCTCTTCACGCAGATGCCGTCGAGCCCCAGAAACACCCCGCCATTGTAGCGCCGCGGATCGACCCGCATGCGCAGCTTGGTCCAGGCGCCCGAGGCGAACAGGTAGCCGATCTTGGCGAAGGTCGAGGTCCGGAACGCGTCGCGGACGAAGCTGGTATAGAGCTTCGCGGTACCCTCGATCGACTTCAGCGCGATGTTGCCGGTGAAGCCGTCGGTCACGATGACGTCGACCAGGCCGGTACCGATATCGTTGCCCTCGACGAAGCCGTGAAAGTTGACCGGCGAATTCTCGGCCCGCAGGCGGGCGGCGGCGACCCGCAGCTCCTCGTGGCCCTTGAGTTCCTCGGAGCCGACGTTCAGCAGGCCGACCTTGGGCTTGTCCAGGCCGAGCAGCACCTGGGCGAAGACGCTGCCCATCACCGAGAACTCACTGAGATTCTCGGCGTCGCATTCGAGGTTGGCGCCAAGATCGAGCATGACCGTCTCGCCGCGGCTGGTCGGCAGGAACGACGCCAGTGCCGGCCGGTGTGCGCCTTCGACCATGCGCATGGCAAACATCGAAATCGCCAGCAGCGCCCCGGTATTGCCGGCGGAGATTACAGTGTCCGCACGGCCCTGGGCAGCCGCTTCGCAGGCCAACCACATGCTCGACTTGCGCCGGCGGCGCAGCGCGAATGTCGGCTTGTCGTCGGCCAGGACGGCGTCCTCGGCGGGGACGATCTCGAGCGCCTTGGCAAGGCCCTTGCGCTTGTCGACCAGCGGCTTCAGCCGGGCCGGATCGCCGAACAGCAGGAAGGAGGCGCCGGGGTGACGCTCGCGGGCGATGTCGGCGCCATTGACCACGACACCGGGGGCGTGATCGCCGCCCATGCCGTCGAGCGCGAGAACGACCTTGCCCGCGCTCATCGGCGCGCTCCGTGAAGACTACTTCTCGGCCGACGCGCCGTCGGCCAGGACCGGCATGTCCTCTCGGTAGTAGCCGCAATGCGAGCAGACCATGTGCGGGCGCTTGAGCTCGCCGCAGTTCTTGCACTCGACATGGGCCATCGACGGCAAGCCGTGATGGGCCCGGCGCATGTTGCGGCGCGACTTGGAAATCTTCTTCTTGGGAACTGCCATGACACTCTCCACGACGGGGCGGCGCCGGCGAAACGGCGCCAGTGCCCCATAAAAGCTGAGGCCGCGCTCTATAGGCGCGGCGGGCCGACTTCTCTAGCCAAAACGTTACACCGCCGCAACAATTTAGCGGTCGCGGCGGGGCTTGTCTCTGAGAGCCGCCAGACCGGCAAACGGATGCCGTCGCTGATCGCCCCGGTGCTCGCCTTTTGGCGGCCGGCCTCCCCGGCGGCCCCCTTCCCGGGGCTTCGGCATCACGTCCTCCAGGGTCACCCCGGGGCGCCGCGGATAGGGATCGGCGGCCAGAGAAAGCTGCTCGGCGACAATTTCGCCGACATCGAGCAGATTTCCGGTCAGGGGCTCCGGCGCGTCGGCCTGGGCACTCAGGACCGCCTCGCCGCTCTCCGGATCCCGCTCATCCTGGGCGTCCTGGCGGAAGACGATGCGAAAAGTCTCGTCGAGGTCCTGGGTCACCGGTTCCAGGGTCAGGATACAGGCCTGAACGATCTTGCCCCGCAGACGGCCTTCGACGACCACCTGCCCGCCCGTCCGGCGATCGACCGTCACACGCGCTGAAAAGGCAGGCAAACCGAGGAAACCGAAGCGCTTCGCCAGAGCGACACGCTCGCCCTCGCTGGCCGCGATCTCCAGGGCGGCGCCACCGACCCCCATGCGCTCGAGGTCCACGATGCGTTCGATTTCGGACTTCGTGGGCCCTGATTTGGGCGTCTTATCAACGGGCTGGGCCATCTTCCTGCTACTTGATGAGGGCGTTGCGTGGGGTCGCGGCAAGCCGCGCCACCTCGCTGCGTACATAGTCTTCGAGCGCGGCCACCGCCGCAGGGTCGGCAGGCGGCCTACCGCCATAGGCGTTTCGGCGCAAGGCCTCGTTCAGTTGACCCGGTTCCTCCGAGGCGACTGCCGACCGGTAAGCCAGGGCCCGCCCCTGAAATCCTTCGGCCATGATCTTGATGCGCCGGCCCACCCCGAGGTCCTGCACGCCAATCTCGCGCAAGGTGAGGTCGAGATGGCGGAACATCGCATCGAAGAAGGCCTGCGACAGTTCCTCCCCGTCCGGTTCGCGCCGCAGCCGTTCGATCATCAGCGCGGCCAGCAGGGCGAGTGCGTCGAAGCGGCCATCGAGCGTGTCTGGAATGGCGCACTGCTCGAACAGAAACCGGTCGCGCGCCCGCTCAGCGGTGCTGGTGTAAAGCGCTGCGGCGAACGCATCGTGCGGATTCTTTCGGCGGAACAAGCCTCACTCCCTCGACCCTGCCGGCTCGGTTGACCCCGGCCCGACGCCACGACATGTTGTGCGGCCTTCGCCCCATCAACTCAAGAAGTCCTCCATGCGTCGCTCCGTCCCGTTGGTCCTCGCCGGTGCCCTGCTCGGCCCGTTGATGCTGGGCGGCTGTGACAAGAACCTGGAGATGCGCGGCTTCGCCCCGACACCGGGATCGCTCGAGAAGCTGGAGCTCAAGACCCAGAGCCGCGAGGACGTCGTGCGCCTGATTGGCAGCCCCTCGTCCGTCGCCACCTTCAATCCGAACGTCTGGTACTACATCTCCTCGAAGCAGGAGCAGTTTGCCTTCTTCAAGCAAACGACGATCTCGCAAAGCGTGCTGCAGCTCAATTTCGACGAAGGCGGCCGCCTGCAGACCCAGAAGAGCTACGACCTGGCCGATGCCAAGGACATCACCATGGTGGCCCGCATCACCCCGACCACAGGCAAGGAGCTGACGGTGCTCGAGCAGATCCTCGGCAACGTCGGCCGCTTCAGTGGACCGAGGCAAGACAGCAACCCGGGCGCGCCCACCGGCGGTATCTAGCCCGGGCGGCAGAGCGGAACAAAAAAGCCCCGGTGTTTCCACCGGGGCTTTTCGTTTGCGGTCGCTTCTGCTCAGTGCGCCAGGACGGCGAGGAGCAGCAGGGCCACGATGTTGGTGATCTTGATCATCGGGTTGACTGCCGGGCCCGACGTATCCTTGTACGGATCGCCGACGGTGTCGCCGGTCACAGCGGCCTTATGGGCTTCGGAACCCTTGCCTCCGAAATGGCCTTCCTCGATGTACTTCTTGGCGTTGTCCCAGGCACCGCCGCCCGCCGTCATCGAGATGGCGACGAAGATGCCGGTGACGATCACGCCGAGCAGCATGGCACCGACCGCCGCGAAGGCGTCGGCACGATTGGAGATCGCCGAGATCACGAAGAACACGACGATCGGCGACAGCACCGGCAGCAGCGACGGGATCATCATTTCCTTGATCGCAGCCTTGGTGAGCATGTCGACGGCGCGGCCGTAATCGGGACGGTCCTTGCCTTCCATGATGCCGGGCTTTTCCTTGAACTGCCGGCGCACTTCCTCGACCACCGCCTGCGCGGCGCGGCCAACGGCCAGCATCGACATGCCACCGAACAGGTACGGCAGCAGGCCGCCGACCAGCAGGCCGACCACCACGTACGGGTTCTTGAGCGAGAAATCGACGGCCTTAACGCCGAGCTTGCCCTGGGCGATGAAGTAGTCGAGGTCCGAGGTGTAGGCCGCGAACAGCACGAGCGCACCCAGGCCCGCCGAAGCGATGGCGTAGCCCTTGGTGACGGCCTTGGTGGTGTTGCCGACCGCGTCGAGCGCGTCGGTGTTCT
>CAWUOG010000077.1:0-10714 GCA_963923875.1 uncultured Alphaproteobacteria bacterium | reverse complement strand
GGCCGATCGAGCAGGCGCTCCCGGAGCCTCCGGTCGTCACCGGTGGCTTGAAGGACCTGATGGCGGCACTGAAGAACAGCTATGGCTTCAATCATGGCTAGCTCGGGGGCGGCGTTCGGCATCTCGATGGATGGTCGTGCGCCGATCGCCGACATCCCTGCACAGGCGCGGGCGGCGGAAGAGGGAGGCGCCTCGACGCTCTGGATCGCCTGCCATCTTTTTTTGCGCGATCCGGTGGCGACCGCGGCCATCGCCCTGGGGGCGACAGAGAAGATCAAAGTCGCCTTGATGGCGATGAGCCCTTACTCAACCCACCCGGTCTATATCGCCATGGCGGCGGCCACCCTGGACGAGATGTTTCCCGGTCGCGTGATCCTGTGTCTTGGCGCCGGCGCTCCGATGGACCTGAGGGCCGCTGGCATCGACTCCCCCAAGCCGCTGGTCGCGATCCGCGAGGCGGCCAGGATCTGCAGCGCCCTGTTCAAGGGCGAGATGGCGGACGTCCAGGGCGAGATTTTCAAGGTCTCTGGACGGCGGCTGGCCAATGGTGGTCGCGATATCCCGATCGTGATCGCGGCGTCGCGGCCCAACATGCTGAAGCTTGCGGGCAAGGCGACCGATGGCGTGCTGATCTCGGCGGCGACTTCGCCGGCTTTCGTGAAAGCCTGTCTCGAGCAGGCGGCGCCACCGCCCGGCACGCGCTACCTGCGTGCCGGTATCGTGTACACGCGGCTCGGTCCGATCGATTCCATCCGCCGGCCGATTGGCTTCGTGCTGCGTGGCGCTCATCATGCCGAGAACGTGCGACTGGGCGGCACCGGCCTCGACCAGGCGGCGCTCGCTGCCGCCTATGCTTCGGAAAACTGGGCCGAGGTCGACCGGCTGGTGAGCGACGAGGTACTCAGGGCGCATGCTGCCTGCGGTACGCCGCAGCAGGTCAAGGCTAAGCTCGCGGAGTATCGGGCCTACGGTCTCGACGAGGTGGTGATCGGCGGCATGGACACTGCAGAGGGCATCGCCTCGGCGTTAAAGGCGGCAACCTCATGAAATTCAGCATCTCTCTTCCGACCGGTTTCGAAGGCGTCATGTATCCGGTGCCGTTCGTCGATCCGTCGGACTTCGTGCGCATGGCCAAGCTCTGCGAAAAACTCGGCTATCATTCGGTGTGGGGGAATGACCACATCCAGAGCCAGCATTATGTGCGCGAGCTCTATCCCAACTCGCCGCCCAATTTCTACGAGCTGTTGACGGTGCTGTCGTTCTGCGCGGCGGCGACGACGACCCTCGAAGTCGGCACAGCGCTTGCCGTGCAGCCGATGCGCGATCCGTTCTGGCTCGCCAAGACGGCTGCCACCATCGATCAGCTGTCGAACGGCCGGCTGATCCTGGCGCTCGGGATCGGCGCCTATCGCGAGGAGTTCGCCGCCTGGGCGCCCAGGCTCGCGCCCAAGGCGCAGCGCGGCGAGATGATGGACGAGGGGCTCGAGCTGATTCGGCGACTGTTCAAGGAACGTCGCGTCACCCACGAGGGCAAGTACTACGCGGTCAAGGACATCGAAATGTATCCCAAGCCCAAGCGCGATCCCTTCGCGCTGTGGCTGGGCGGGCACAACAAGCCAACCATCGAACGCACGGCACGGCTCGCCACCGGCTGGCTGCCGGGGTGGCGGCCGTGGCCCGAACTGGCGGAATGGATCAAACTGCTGAAGGACCGCGCCGCGGAGCTCGGCCGCGACCCGAAGGAAATCGAGATCGCGCCGCAATTCTCTCTGACCATCGCCAAGACGCCGGAGGAGGCCGAGAGGCGCTACATGGCGTCCGGCCTGGTCGCCCATCGCAAGTCGCTCGCCTATACCGGCCGCGATCTCTCCAAGCAGGTAGTGGCCAACCTCGTGGGCTCGCCAGACCTCATCAGGGAGAAAGTCGCCGGGCTGAAGGCGATCGGCGTCGACCACGCCTGCGCCCTCATGATCCCCGCCGATTCGATGGCCGAGTTCGAAGATCAGGTCGAGTGGTTCGCCAAGACCGTTATGTAGCGCGGCGCGCTGCATAACGGTTGGCGGATCCGTAGGGTTAGCCGACCTCTGGGCGCCGGTGGCGCGCAGCGCCAAACCCGGGGGCCGCACCGTCCCAATTGCGCGCGTTGCTACGAATGTCGGCCGATCACGGTCTCGCCAAAGCGGGCGAGGTTGGCTTCCAGATCGGGCATGAAGGCACTTACCGGCAGCACGAGTCGAGTGATGCCGTGCTTGCGACGCTCCTCGATGGCTGCCTCTGGATTCTTGGTCGAGCCTGGCAGCAGGTCCGGACAACCGCCCAACATCTCGATCGCCGCGGGATCGCGCCCGGACTCGGCGGCAGCACGGCGGCAGACGTCGTAGAGCGGCAAGGTGTCCACTGTGGCGCCGATTGACGGGAAGAAGCCCTGGCCGAGGCGGCCGGCGCGCTTGGCTGCCGCTTCGGAATGGCCGCCGATTACGATCGGCACCGAACGGGCGACCGGCTTGGGATTGCAGCTCACCTGGTCGAAGGTGACGAACTCGCCCTTGAAGCTGGCGCCGTCCGCCGCCCACAGGGCACGCATGGCGGCGACATACTCGTCTGACCGCTTGCCACGCTTGGCGAAGGGTACGCCCAGCGCCTCGAATTCCTCCTTCAGCCAGCCGACGCCGATGCCTAGTTCGATTCGGCCGCCGCTCATGAAGTCGAGGGTCGCGACCTGCTTGGCCAGCACCAGTGGGTTGCGTAGCGGCAGAATGATGACGCCGGTCATGAAGCGCAGCCGGGTCGTGACGGCGGCCATCGCCGACATCCAGATCAGCGGATCGGGAAGGGGCGTATTGGGGCCGCCGAACAGGCGCCCCGTGGGCGAATAGGGATAGGTCGAGGTGTAGTTGTCGGGAAAGACGACATGGTCGACCGCAATCACGCTGTCGAAGCCCGCCGCCTCGGCGAGTTTGACGTAGCTGGCGGCCGCGGCGAAGTCCGGAAACGTGTTGTTGCCGAAATGGAGCGTGAACTTCACAGGAGGTCTTTCACCGCATTGCGATACCGTGTGATCGCCTTCAGATGATCGTCGTAGGTCTTGCCTGCGATGCGCGTGTGGATGGGGTTGGTGAAGGTGGTGTGCAGGGTGATGTGCGTGACGCCCGCCTTCTTCCAGAACGCGATCTCCTTGCGCCAGTCATCTTCGGTCCCCTTGCCCATCGACACCCAGACATCTAGTCCGACATCCGACGGATTGCGGCCGGCCTCCTTGGTCAGGCGGCGGATCTTCTCGAACACGGCCAGCGCTTCGTCGCCTGGCGGCCACCTGTTGGGCATGAAGCCGTCGCCGTACTTGGCGATGCGCTTGAAGGTCGCTTCGGCATGGCCGCCGAACCACACCGGCACCTTGCCCGACTTCGGCCGCGGATTGATGCCGCCGTCGGTCAGCTCGTGGAACTCGCCCTTGAAGGTGACGGACGGCTTGGCCCACAGCTCCTGCATGAACCGCACCTGCTCCGCCGAGCGCTTGCCGCGGGTGTGAAAGTCGTAGCCGAGCCCCTGGAATTCGATTTCGTTCCAGCCGACGCCGACGCCCAGGCGAAAGCGGCTGCCTGACAGTTCGTCGAGACAGGCCGCTTGCTTGGCCACGAGCGCGGCCTGCCGTTGCGCCAGGATCAGCACGCCGGCGACGAATTCGATTTTCTTGGTGAGGCCCGACAGATAGCCGAACAATACGAACGGATCGTGATAGGCCGTGGCGTTGGATCCCATGCGCGGGCCGCCCGCAGAAATCTTGGCCGGATCGACACCCAGCACATGATCGGGTGCGCAGAGAAAATCGTAGCCCAGGCCTTCGGCGGCCTGCGCGTAGTCGCGCACGATGGCAGGGCCGGCGCCGAAGTCGCCGATGGGAAGGGAAGCTCCGAGTTGCATGGCCATGGTCTTACTCCGCCGCCGCTGTGGCTCGCTTGAGGTCCGTCGAAATCTTGAGATGCACCGGCGCGTCCGCCTCGAACAGGTTTTTGAGGTCGTGGCTCTTGGCGATTTCGCGCAGATCCGGGGACACTTCGGTGTCCATCGGCCGGATGCAGGTGAGCGAGTCCCCCCGGCTGACCCGTCCGTCGTTGCCGCACGGGGCGAGGATGCCCGGCTGCGTCTCCTCAAGGATGCGCTTCATTCCCGATGCCTCGTTCTTTTGCTGCTGATGGTTGCAACCGATCTGCATCGAGTCAAACCTTCGCGCGTTCCTCCACGCGACGCACGATTTCGTCGACGATCGCCTCTGGAGCGCGATCGATGTCGACCACCATGGCATTTTCGTCTGGCGATGGTTCTTCGAGGGTCCTGAACTGGCTATCGAGCAGGCTGGCCGGCATGAAGTGGTCCTTGCGCTCGGCCATGCGCCCGGCAATCAGTGCCTGCGAGCCCTTCGGATAAACCACGACCACGTCGGGGCGATTGGCTGCGATGATGTCGCGATAGGAACGCTTGAGCGCCGAGCAGGTAACCACGCCCGAGATGCCAGCGGACCGCCATTCGTCGATTTTCCTCGCGATTCTTTGCAGCCAGGGCAGGCGGTCGGCATCTGTGAGCGGCGTGCCGCTGCTCATTTTGGCGACATTGGACGGAGGATGAAGGGCATCGCCCTCCTGATATTGCCAGCCTAGCCTACGGCTGAGCCTCTGGGCGATCGTGGTCTTGCCGCTGCCCGAGACGCCCATGATGACGAGGATCATCCGGACAGTCTATTAGTACCCCAATACTTCACCAGTCCCGAAACGACAGGGAAACCCCCACCGTGCTCAAGCTCGGATACAAGGCCTCGGCCGAACAGTTTGCTCCCACCAAGCTTCTCGACTTCTCGATCGAAGCCGAGAAGGTCGAGCTCGACTCGGTTTTCGTGAGCGATCACTTCCAGCCATGGAAGCATGTCGACGGCCATGCGCCGTCTTCGCTGGTCTGGCTGGGGGCGCTGGCGGCCCGGACCTCCAGCCTGATGATCGGCACCAGCGTGCTGACACCTACCTTCCGTTATCACCCGTCGATCGTGGCGCAGGCCTTTGGCACCCTGGGTGCGATGGCACCCGGCCGCGTCATCCTGGGCATCGGCACCGGCGAGGGCCTGAACGAGGTGCCGTCGACCGGCGCGCCGTGGCCCGAGTTCAAGGAGCGCTTTGCGCGCATGCGCGAGGCGGTGACGCTGATCCGCAAGCTGTGGCGCGAGGAGCGGGTCAGCTTCGAGGGCGAGTACTACAAGACCGAGAAGGCCACGATCTACGACCGGCCCAACGTCGAGATCCCGATCTATGTCGCGGCGGCGGGCGCCGTCGTGGCGCGATATGCCGGCCGCACGGGCGACGGCTTCATCTGCACCTCGGGCAAGAAGTGGGACCTCTACACCGAGACGCTGATGCCGAGCGTCGCCGAGGGCATCGGCAAGGCGACCGAGCCGAAGAAGCGTCCGTACGACAACATGATCGAGATCAAGCTCTCGTTCGACTCGGACAAGAACCGCGCGCTCGAGGACACACGACACTGGGCGGCGTTGGCGCTCTCGCCCGAGGAAAAGATGTCGGTCGAGGATCCGGTCGAGATGCAGCGTCTCGCCGATGCGCTCCCCATCGAGCGCGCCGCCAGCCGCTGGATCGTGTCGAACGATCCGCAGGAGGTCGTCGACAAGGTCGAGCCGTACGTGAAGATGGGTTTCAGGCACCTGGTTTTCCACGCGCCGGGCCCGGACCAGTCGCGCTTCCTCAAGCTGTTCGGGGAGCAGGTGGCGCCGGCGCTGCGCAAGAAATTCGGCTGATGCAGAAGGTCGAGCTGCTGGCGGTGCCCGGCCTTCCGTTGGTGAAGGCCGGCGACGACCTTGCACGTCTGATCGGCGACAGGCTGACGGGTGAGCTTGCGTTGAAGCCGGGCGATGTCGTCGTGCTGGCCCAGAAGATCGTCTCCAAGGCCGAAGGCCGCATGGTCGATCTGGCCACGGTGAAGCCGTCGCCGCGCGCGGTCGAGCTGGCGGCGGAGGTCCTCAAGGATCCGCGGCTGGTCGAACTGATCCTGTCGGAATCGATGCGCGTCGTTCGTAGCCGGCCCAACGTGCTGATCGTCGAGCACAAGCTCGGCCTGATCATGGCCAACGCCGGCATCGATCAATCCAACGTGGCGCCTCAGGACGGCGTGGAGCGTGCGCTTTTGTTGCCCAAGGATCCCGATGCCAGCGCCGAAGCGCTGCGCACGAGGCTTGGGGTCAGTGCGGTGCTGATCATCGACAGTTTCGGCCGGCCGTGGCGCAAGGGCACGACCGGTGTGGCGATCGGCGCAGCGGGTCTGCCGTCCTTCATCGACATGCGTGGTCAGACCGACATGTTCGGCCGGGTGCTGCAGGTGACAATGCCTGCCTTTGCCGACGAGATCGCAGCCGCGGCGTCGCTGGTGATGGGCCAGGCTGCAGAAGCGCTGCCCGTCGTGATCGTGCGGGGCCTCAGCTGGAGTGCGCCCAGCACGCCGGCACGCGACCTGATCCGCGCCTCGGGCGAAGACCTCTTCCGCTAGTCAGGCGACGGTAGCTGCAACCTTGGCCCAGCGGTCAAGTTCGGGAAGGATCGCGTCGGCTTTCGCCGAGTCGAGGCTGATGATCACCCGCACGACGCCGGCATCCCGATCGACCTTCAGCATGTCGTCGTCCCTGGCGCCCCAAATCGTGACCGGGACGTCGCGATTTGCGTCTGCTGCGAGCTTGCGAAACTCGGGCAGAAACTCGCGCACGTTGGGATAGTTCGGCCGCGCGCGGTGCGGCATCCAGCCGTCGCCGTACCGGATCGCCCGCCGTGCGCCGTAGGGGAAGGCGCCGCCAACCCAGATCGGCGGATGCGGTTTCTGTACCGGCTTGGGCCAGGTCATCATCGGATCGAAATTCACCATCTCGCCGTGATACTCGGGCTTGGACTTGCTCCAGATCTCCTTCATCGCCTCGACTCTTTCGCGGGCGAGCTTGTGGCGGGTCTCGAACTTCGTGCCGTGGTTCTCCATTTCGTCGCGATTCCAGCCATTGCCGATCCCGAACAGGAAGCGGCCATTGGAGAGCTGGTCGATCGAGGCGACCGATTTTGCCGTCTGGATCGGATCGCGCTGCGCCACCAAGCAGACGCCAGTGCCGACCTTGATGGTGCTGGTGACGGCAGCAGCCGCCATCAGTGCCACGAAAGGGTCCATCGCGTCGAAGTACTTCTTGGGCAGATCGCCGCCGGATGGGAACGCCGACTTGCGGCTGAGCGGGATGTGGCTGTGCTCGGGCGACCATACGGAATCGAAGCCGCGCTCCTCGGCGGCGATCGCCAGTTCCTGCGGCGTCATCGAGTAGTCGGTGAAGAACATCGCGACGCCGAGTTTCATAGTCGTCTGTCTCCTATGCCGCCTTCGCAGTCTTCGGCCAACGCACGCCGACCTGCGGCAGGACCTGTTCGATCAGCTGCCGGGTCTGTGCCAGCACCTGATCGCCTGACCCGATCGGGCGCAGGATGAATTTCTGGATGCCGCCTGCCACGTATTGGCCGACCCGATCCAGGATCGAGTTTGCGTCGCCGACAGCAAACTGCTTCGTCGGATCGCGGCCGGTCCGCTTGGCGTAAGCGTCCATCGCCTTTGCAACCGTGCCGTCATTCGCGCTGCCGAAATAGAACGGAAAGCTCGCGCCGTAATGATCCTCGTCGATGGTGCGGCCGGCGGCCGGCAGGGCCTGCTTGATCGCGGCCACGACCCGAATCGCGTCTTCAATCGTCTCGCCGCCGCCCTGCCAGCCGGTACCATACTTGGCCGTGCGCTTGATCGCGGCCTCGGATGAGCCGCCGATCCACATCGGCAAGTCGGGCTGCACCGGCTTCGGCGAAATCGAGGCGGCTTTCAGCCTGTAGTGCCGGCCCGCGAAGTCGACGCTGTCCTCGCGCCACAAGCGGGCGATGATTTCGAGGCTCTCGTCGGTGCGCCGGCCGCGCGTCCTGGTGTCGATATCGAGTGCCTGCCATTCGGGACCGAGCGGACTGCCGATGCCGAAGGCCGGCAGCAGCCGGCCCTCCGACAGCACGTCGATGGTGGCGCATTGCTTGGCCAGCAGCACCGGATCGCGCAGCGCCAGCGATACCACGTTCATGCCGAAGCGCAGTCGGCGGGTGCGGCCGGCAAGGGCGGCCATTGCCGCCATGCATTCCAGGATGGGTGTGCGACTGACCAGCCGGTCAGTCTGCCAGATCGAGTCGACACCGCCCTGCTCACACATGTCGACCCAGCGCCAGTAGTCGCCAGCGCCGGTGAAGGGGTAATCCATCAGGCCGAGGCCTACTGCGACGGTCATGGCGCGCCGGTCATGGATGGGCTTTCGCCAGCGGGGCGATCTTGTCGAGGTACTTCAGGATCTCGTCCCGGCTGAGGTCGGGGATCGCCAGCAGCGCGGACTGGATGCCGGCCTTGGCATACTCCTCCAGTACGGCGGCGTCGTTGGGGGCACCAAAGACCGTGATGGTCAGACTCTTGACGTCGCGGCCCTTGCTGTCGGCCATCTTTTTCAGGCGCTCGACAGCGAGTTTGCCGCTGAAACCCTGGCGTGGGCGGGGGAACCAGCCATCGCAGTACTCGACGACCCGCTTCAGCGTGTGGTCGGTCTCGCCGCCCAAGATGATCGGCGGTCCGGCCTTGCGCATCGGCTTGGGCCACGACCAGATCGGATCGAAATTGACGTACTTGCCGTGGAAGGAGGCCTCTTCCTTGGTCCAGATCTCCTTCATGGCCAGTACGTGCTCGCGCATGATCGCGAAGCGTGTCTCGTAGGTCGCGCCGTGGTTCTCCATCTCGTCGACGTTCCAGCCGGCCCCGATGCCGAACACGAAGCGGCCGCCCGACAACTGGTCGAGGCTGGCGATTGCCTTGGCAGTTGCGATCGGTTCGTGCTGCGGCACGAGGCAAATGCCGGTGCCGATCGTCAGTTTGCGCGTGACGGCGGCGGCGAAGGCCAGGCCGACGAACGGATCGTGGGTATGGGCGTAGCGCTTGGGCAGCTCTCCTCCGGCGGGGAAGGGTGTCTTGCGGCTGGTCGGGATGTGGGTGTGCTCGGGCACGAACAGCGAATCAAAGCCGCGATCCTCCAGCGCCTTGGCAAGCTGGGCGATGTCGATGCCGTAGTCCGTCGGAAAGTAGAACGTCCCCACCTTCATCGGAGCTCTCCTATTTCTTGGGGGCTTCGACGTGGCCGCCGAACCCTAGACGCATCGCCGACAATACCTTTTCGGCGAAGGTGTGGTCCTGACGCGAGCGGAAGCGCACGAACAAGGAGGCTGCCAGCACGTCGGCCGGCACGGCTTCCTCGATCGCGGCCTCGATGGTCCAGCGCCCTTCGCCGGAATCCTCGACGCTGCCCGAAAACCCCTCGAGCTGGCCGTCCTTGGCCAGCGCCGAGGCAGTAAGGTCGAGCAGCCACGACGTCACGACACTGCCGCGCCGCCATACTTCGGCAATATCGGCGAGATTCAGGTCATAGCGCTCGTCGGCCGGCAGCTTCGTGGAAGCCCGGTTTTTCATGATGTCGAAACCTTCGGCGAAGGCCTGCATCATGCCGTACTCGATGCCGTTGTGGATCATCTTGACGAAATGACCGGCGCCAACGGGGCCGGCATGGATGTAGCCTCGCTCAGCGCGCGGATCGAGCTTTTCGCGGCTTTCTGTACGTTCGATGGTGCCGAGACCGGGGGCCAGCGCGGAGAAAATCGGATCGAGGCGCTTCACCGTCGCTTCGTCGCCGCCGATCATCAGGCAGTAGCCCCGCTGCAGGCCCCACACGCCACCGGACGTGCCGATATCGAGGTAATGAATGCCTTTCGCCTTGAGCTCGCGCGCACGGCGCACGTCGTCTTTGAAGTTGGTGTTGCCGCCATCGATGATGGTGTCACCCGGCTTCATCAGGCCGCCCAGTTGCGCGATGGTTTCCTCGGTAATCTTGCCCGCAGGCAGCATCACCCAGACCGTGCGCGGGCCGCTCAGCGTTTCGACGAGCGATTGAACGGAGGTCGCGGCGGTCGCGCCTTCCTTCGCCAGTGCGGCGCCGGGGGCGGGGTTGGCGTCGAAGACGACGCAGGAATGGCCAGCCTTGGTGAGGCGGCGCACGATGTTGCCGCCCATGCGGCCAAGTCCGATGACTCCGATCTGCATGGCGCTATGCTACACACAATCGCAAGGAGGACACAGTCATGAAGCTTGGACGTCTGGGAGTTTGGTATTCGACTGACAAGCTGAATGGCAGCCAGCTCGGCGATCTGATGCAAGTCGTCGAGAAGAACGGCTATTCGGCCTTCTGGCACCCCGAAAGCCGCAGCTACGAGGCGATGTCGCTCGGCTCGTATCTCCTGTCGAAAAGCGAGAAGCTGGTGATCGGCAGCTCGATCGCCAACATCTACGCTCGCGATGCCTATACCGCCCGGCGCGGCATGATCTCGATGAACGAGCTTTATGGTGGCCGGTACATCCTGGGATTGGGCGTCAGCCACATTCCGATGGTCGAGGGGTTGCGCGGCCACAAATACGACAAGCCGCTCGGCGCCATGAGTGCCTACCTCGATGCTGTCTACAAGGACGCGCCTTCCGATTCCCCGGTCGTGGTCGCGGCGCTGGGACCGAAGATGCTGGAGCTTTCGGCCAAGAAGGCGATGGGCGCGGTGCCCTACAACGTCACGCCCAAGCACAC
>CAWUOG010000076.1:0-10798 GCA_963923875.1 uncultured Alphaproteobacteria bacterium | reverse complement strand
GTGTCGAACGGCTTGGCGTGGCTGATGCCGGCGTTGTTCACCAGGATGTCGACCTTGCCGAGATCGGTCTGCACCTTCTTGATCGTATCGATGATCGGCTGCGCCTTGCTGACGTCGCAGGAATAGGCCTCGAAGCGGCCGTTCGATTTGCCCGCCGCCTTCTGCACTTCCGCCTTGGCGCTCGCCAGCACATCGGCCTTGCGCGCCAGCAGCGCCACCGAGGCGCCGGACGCCGCGAATTCCTTGGCCATGGCGAGACCGAGACCCGTGCTCGCACCGGTGATCACGGCCACGCGGCCGTCCATACGTACGTCCATCAGTTCCTCCCAATCAGGCTTTTACTTTAGCAATCGACGACAGAATGCGCTCGGGTGTCGCCGGCGCATCCAATTGCACTGCGGTCTTGCCGTTGCCGGCCGCGGCGATCGCGTCCTTCAGCGCCGTCCAGATGGCGGTGGCCAGCATCAGTGGCGGCTCGCCGACCGCCTTGGAGCGGAAGATCGTTGCCTCCTTAGCCGGCGCGTTCTCGAGCATCTTCACGTTGAGCACCGGCGGCACGTCGCGGCTGCCGGGGATCTTGTAAGTCGAGGGCCCGACGGTGCGCAGCCGGCCCTGCTTGTCCCACCACAGCTCCTCGCAGGTGAACCAGCCCTGCCCCTGCACGAAGGCGCCCTCGATCTGGCCGAGATCGATCGCGGGATTGAGCGACAGGCCGCAATCCTCGACGAGATCGGCGCGCAGCACGCGGCATTCGCCGGTGAGGGTGTCGATCGCGACCTCGGCCGCCGCGGCGGCGAAGGCATAATAGAAGAACGGCCGGCCCTTCATTGCCGTACCGTCCCAGTGGATCTTCGGCGTCCTGTAGTGGCCGGTCGCCGACAGCGACACGCGGCCGAGATAGCAAAGCTTCGCCAGCTCGCCGAAGCTCAGCACCTGGTTGGACCCGGGCTTGGCGATGCGCACGGTACTGTCGGCGAACTCGATATCCGCGGGCGACACGCCGAAATGCTCGGCCGCATAGGCAACCATGCGCTGCCTGATCGTATCGGCCGCGAGGAATGCCGCCCAGCCATTCAGGTCGGAGCCGGTCGAGGCCGCGGTCGGCGACGTGTTCGGCACCTCGGCCGTCGACGTTGCAGACGGCCGGATGCGGTCGATGTCGACCTTGAACACCTCGGCCACGACCTGCGCCACCTTGATGAACAGCCCCTGCCCCATCTCGGTGCCGCCATGGTTCAGGCGGATCGAACCGTCGGTATAGACATGCACAAGCGCACCGGCCTGGTTCATGTGCGGGATGTTGAACGAGATGCCGAACTTCAGCGGAAACAGCCCCAGGCCGCGCTTCAGGACGGGGCTGGTCTTGTTGAAGGCCGCGATCTCGGCACGCCGCCGCTCAATCTCGCCGAGCCGTTTCATCTCGCTCCAGACAATCGGCAGGTTGTCTTCCTCGACGGCCTGGCCGTACGGCGTCTCCTGACCGAGCGTGTAGAAGTTCAGCGCGCGGATTTCGTCGGCATCCTTGCCGAGCTGGTGGGCGATCCGTTCGATCGCGTCTTCCATCACCACGACGCCCTGCGGACCGCCAAAGCCGCGGAACGCGGTATTCGACTGCTTGTGCGTCCGGCAGGCGTAGCCGACGGCGCGGAAGTGCGGGATGAAATAGGCGTTGTCGGTATGGCTCAGCGCGCGGCCAATCACGCCGGGCGTCAGGTCGAGCGTGCAGCCGGCGTCGGCCGCCAACATGGCGTCGAGCGCCTGCACCCTTCCCTCGCCGTCGAAGCCCACCGTGTAGCGGTAAAGGAACGGATGGCGCTTGCCGGTCGCGATCATGTCGGTCTCGCGCGGCAGGCGCAGCTTCACCGGTTTGCCGGTGCGGTTGCAGGCCAGCGCCGCCGCAGCAGCGACCCACGAGGCGTTGCTCTCCTTGCCGCCGAAGCCGCCACCCAGCCGGCGCACGGTGGCGGTGATCCTGTTGTAGTCACAGCCCAGCACACGCGCGCAGATGTGCTGCACCTCGGTCGGATGCTGGGTCGAGGAATGCACGATCAGATCGCCGTCCTCGCCCGGCAGGGCGAAGGCGATCTGGCCTTCGAGATAGAAGTGCTCCTGTCCGCCGACCCGGAACTCGCCCGAGAGCCGGTGCGGCGCCGACTTCAGCGCCGCATCGGGATCGCCACGCAGGATGGTGGCCGGCGCCTGGACATAGGCCTTGGCGGCCAGCGCGGAGTCGATGTCGAGAATCGCCGGCAAGGCCTCGATCTCGATCATGGCCTTCTCGGCGGCGTGCCGCGCGGCGTCGAGCGAGGTGGCGACGACCAGCAGCAGCGGCTGGCCGGCATAGATCACCTCGTCGGTCGCGAACAACGGCTCGTTCTGGGTCGGTGCGATGTCGTTCTTGCCGGGAATGTCGGCTGGCCCCAGCACCGCGACGACGCCGGGCGCCGGCGGCACCGACACCTTATTCAGCTTGCCGTGCGCCACCGGGCTCAACACCAGCGCGCCATGCAACGTACCCGGCGGCTCGGGCATGTCGTCGATATAGACCGCCTCGCCCGCGACGTGCTTCAGCGCGCTGTCGTGGCGCAGGGAGCGATGAACGCTCATAGCGATTCCAGATCGATCGACGGCGTGCCGTCGATCCGCAGTTTCAAGCGTCGGATCAGGTTCGCCGCCACGGTCACGCGATACGATGCCGTCCCGCGCCAGTCGTCGATCGGCTGGAAGTCGCGCTTTATGGCCTCGGCCGCGCCCTCGAAGTCGCCGCGGCGCAGCGCCGCCTCGGCGTTCGCGGCCCGCTTCGGCGTCGCCGCCATGCCGCCGAAACCGGTGCGCACATCCTCGACCTTGCCGTCCTTGAGGCGCAGACGATAGGCGCCCGCGACCGTGGAGATGTCCTGGTCGCGCCGCTTGCTCACCTTGTCGCAATAGAAGACTTCTCCCGGCCACAGCTTCTGCAGCGAAATGCTTTCGATCACCTCGTCGGCGGCGAGCACCGTCTTGCGGTAGTCGAGAAAGAACTCGTCCAGCGTCACGGTCCGGGAGCCGCGCGCAGAAGTGAGCTTTAGCGAAGCTTCGAGCGCCAGCAGCACCGGCGGCATGTCGCCGATCGGCGAGGCCGTGCCGATATTGCCGCCGATCGTGCCCAGGGTTCGGATCTGCCGCGATCCGAGGCGCGCGAGATACGTCTTCAGCGCCGGGTAGTGCCTGATCAGCAACGGCATGGCGCGCGCGTAGGTCACGGCGGCACCGATCGTGATTCGCTCCTCGTCTTCGCCCAGCACGTTGAGTTCGGGCACATACGCGAGGTGGATGAGCTTTTGCGGCGGCCTGCGCGAACGGCTGGCCAGCAAGCCGAGATCGGTCGCGCCGGCCAGCAACAACGCGTCGGGATGCTCCGCGCGCAACCGCACGAGTTCGGCCAGCGAGCGCGGCGCGAAGAAGCTTGCCTCGAAATTCGCCGAGGCCGTTCGCGGCGGCGGTTGAACAGGCGCCGGATGGCCCTGCCCCGCCACCTTCTTCATCGCCTCGACGATCGGCTTGTACCCGGTGCAGCGGCAGAGATTTCCCGCCAGCGCGTCGTGGATCGTCTCGAGTTCGGGCTTCTCGCCACCGGCGGCGAAAGCATAGGCGGTCATCACGAAGCCCGGCGTGCAGAAGCCGCATTGGGTGGCGTCGCTCTCGGCCATCGCCTGCTGCACGGCATGCGGCGCGCCGTCACGCCCCTCGAGGCCCTCCACCGTGCGCACCACCTGGCCATCGATCTGGCCGAGCAGCGCGATGCAGGAGTTGATCGCCTCGCGGCGGCCATCCGCGCGCTCGAGAACGACGGTGCAGGCGCCGCAATCGCCCTCGGCACAGCCTTCCTTGGTCCCCTTCAGGCCGCGCCGGTCGCGCAGCCAGTCGAGCAGCGTCGTCATCGGCGACACGCCGCTCAACTCGACAGGCTCGTCGTTCAGGACAAAACGGATGCGGTCCGCCATGCGAATAGGATGAGGGGCGTTGAAGTAGGGCGCAACCCGTGATGCACTCGCGATGCCAACCCAGAGAGATCAATCATGGATCCGTACCGCTTCGGCTATTCCCCTATCGTCGAGCGACCGAAGCTCAGCTGGCCCAACGGCGCGAGGGTCGCCGTCTGGGTCTGCCCCAATATCGAGCACTACGAGTACGTTCCGGAGGAAGTGCGCATCCGCAATCCTTGGCCGCGGACGCCCCATCCCGACGTGCTGGGCTATGGCGGTCGCGACTACGGCAACCGGGTCGGCCTGTGGCGCATGTTCGAGGTGCTCGACAAGCACAATGTGCGCTGCACCGTCTCGCTCTCGATGTCGGTGATCGAGATGTATCCCGAGATCCTGGAGGCGATGGAGGCGCGGCGCTGGGAGTACATGAGCCACGGCTATTTCAACACGCGCTACCATTGGGGCTACAGCCCGGAGGAAGAGCGCGAGGTGATCGAGCACAGCAAGGCCACGCACCTGCGCCTGACCGGCCGCAAGCTGCGCGGCTGGTTCTCGCCCGCCATCTCCAACACCCTGAATACGCCCGACCTCGTGAAGGAAGCGGGTCTGGAATATTTCTGCGACTTCTACCACGACGACCAGCCGACGCCGCTCGCCACCAAGCATGGCCCGCTGATCCATGTGCCCTACACGATGGATCTCAACGACGCGCTGATCTACCGCCAGCCGGTCGAGGCCGAGGAATTCGCGCAGATGATCGTCGACCATTTCGATACGGTCTATCGCGAGGGCTCGGAGAACGGCCGCGTGATGTGCATCGCGCTGCACCCCTACATGATGGGCGCGCCGCACCGGCTGAAATATCTCGACAAGGCGCTGGGCTATATCCGCCAGCACAAGGACGCCTGGGTGTGCACGGCCGAGGAGATCCTCGACTGGTACACGCAGACCGGCCTGAAGCCGTTCCAGCAGCATCTCGGGAAGGAGGCGTGACATGAGCCCCTCGACTCCCCCGAAGGTTCCGAAGAATCCGCCGCCGCTGCCGCCCGGGATGGACAATCCCTGGTACGACTATTCGCCGTATCCCAGGCGGCCGCGTCTGACCTGGCCGAAGAACGCGCGCGTCGCCTTCTGTGTCGTGATGCCGGTCGAGTACTACGAGTTGCTGCCGCCCGAGAACACGGTGAAGGACAGCCGATTCGTCGGCGAATTCGGCAGCTATCACCCTGACTATCGGACCTGGACACAGCGCGAGTTCGGCAACCGTACGACCATCTTCCGCGTGCTCGACGTGCTGGACCGCTACCAGATCCGCGCGGGCGTACCGGTGAATGCCATGGCCGCCGAGCGCTATCCGTTCCTGATCGAGCAGTTCAGGAAGCGGAAGTACGAGTTCATCGGCCACGGCGTGTCGGCCAATCGCATGCTGAGCTCGAAGATGAGCGAAGCCGAGGAAAAGGCCGAGATCGCGACCTCGCTCGCCGCGGTCGAGAAAGCCGCCGGCGTACGGCCGAAAGGCTGGCTCGGCCAGGAATACGGCGAAAGCCAGCGCACGCCGCAGCTGCTGGCCGATGCCGGCCTCGACTACGTACTCGACTGGCCGAACGACGACCAGCCCTACGCAATGAAGGTCGGCAGAAAGTTCGTGTCGATGCCGAACCAGCCGGAATGGGACGACGTCCAGCAGCTCTGGCTGCGCCGCATCAACACCACCCGCTATCCCGACCTGGTGGCCGACGCCTTCGAGCTGCTGCACCACGAAGGCGGCCAGGTGTTCAGCCTGTCGATCCATCCCTGGCTGATGGGCATGGCGCACCGCATAAAATACCTCGACGAGGCGCTGCGACGCATCGAGCGCTTCGGCAACGTCTGGCACGCCACGCCCGGCGAGATCGCCGAGCATTATGCGAAGACGATGATGTAGGCGCGGGCGAAGGCCGTGCTCGCACAGAAGTAATGAGGAGATGATCCTCCCCGTTCATATGGGGAGGTGTCGCGCTCTTGATGTGACCTGGCGCCTTCACAGGCGCCGCGGGGGTCATGACCCCATCGCCCGCGAAGACGCGGGCACTTCCCCATATGAATGGGGAAGTATGCTACTCGGCCGCCGCCTTGAACCCCTGGTCCTGTCGCGCGCGGAACAACCGCACGGCTTCGGCATGCGCGGCCTGGGCCTCCGGCGACATCGGCGTGCCGAGGCGTTTCTCCGGCACGAAGTGGCCATAGCGATCCTGACCACGTACCAGCAGCGCCGACGGCTTCACCGGGCCGAGCGGCTTTACATGCGCCGGAATGAAGCTGATGCCCAATCCCATGCGGCGATCGTCGTTGTCGTTGCCGGGCGAGCAATGGACCAGAGCGGTGTGGTGCAGTGACAGTTCGCCCGCCTTGAGCGGCATCGAGATGCCGGTCTCGCGGTCGAAGCGGTCGCTGATGCCCTGGCCGCGCTTGATCATGTTGTCCGGGCTGGGCTTGTCGTCATGCTCGATCATCGGCAGGCGGTGCGTCCCGGGCACGACCCGCATGCAGCCCGCCTTCTCCGACGCCTCCGAGAGCGCGACCCAGGCGGTCACGTGCTCGAGCGGATCGAGAAAGAAATAGGCCCCGTCCTGGTGCCAGCGCACGTGCGCCCCGGTGTGCGGCTCCTTGATCCACATCGTGGCGTGATAGACGAGGATGTCGGGCCCGATCACGTCCTCGACCGCGTCGAGTACCTTCGGATGGTGCACCAGGGTGTCGGCCCACTTGTAGAGCAGGTACGACTTGCTCTTCTCGGGAAAGTCGAGCGGATGGCCCTGCAGGCGCTCCCAGTATTCCAGATCCGCGCGCAGCTCGCGCACCTCTTCGGCCGTCAGGACAGGCACGGGAAATGCAAAGCCGTCCTGGCGGTATCGTTCGACCTGCGAGGGTGAGAGGATTTTTGGCGCTGGGGACATGGCTAAACCATTGTTCACTACCGGAGGCTATCGTAGCGTCGCACAGGGAGAGAAGAAATCACCAAGGGAGCTTTCGACATGGCGAAGCATCGTAAAGTCAGGATTTCGCGCCGCGGGTTCGTGGCCGGCTCGACCGCGCTGGCCGCCGGCACGCTCGGCTTTCCGCTGATCGGCGGCGCGCAAGCGTCCGCGGTCAAGGTCGGCATCATCCATCCGGTCACCGGTTTCGTCGCCTTTGCCGGCTCCCAGGGCCGCTTCGGCGCCACCCTGGCGGTCGAGGACATCAACAAGGCGGGCGGCATCAAGTCGATGGGCGGCGCCAAGCTCGATCCGCTGTTCGGCGACAGCCAGTCCAAGGTCGAGGTCGGTGTGGCCGAGGTCGAGAAGATGAACGAAGCGGGCGTCGCGGCCTATATCGGCTGCTACCAGAGCCCGGTCGGCATCGCCGCCAGCCAGGCCGCGGCCAAGTACAACACGCCGTTCCTGATCGATGTCGGTGCGTCCGACCTGATCGTCAATCGTGGCCTGAAGAACGTGTTTCGCATCAAGCCGGGCTTCGGTGTCTGCGTCGACCAGGGCATCGCGGCCCTCGGCGCCATGAACAAGGCAGCCAACAGCGTCGCCAAGTCGGCCGTGATCGTCCACGAATCGGGCGAATTCGGCACCGGCACCGCCAAGCTGCTGGCCGGCAAGCTGCCGTCGATCGGCATCGAGGCCAAGGAGTTGATCGCGCACGACAATCCGACGCGCAACTTCGACAACATCGCGCTGCGCATCCGGTCGGTCGCACCGGACATCGTCATGATGTCGAACTACCAGAACGAATACGTACTGCTGGCGCGCACGCTCTATCAGCAGAAGGTCAATCTCGCCGGCATGTTCTCGGTGCTGGGTGGCGGCTTCAATTACAAGTTCGCCAAGGAGCAGCCCGAGGTATCGCAATACATGATGGACACCAACCACTGGTACAATCCGAAGTCGGCCCAGGCGCAGGCCCTGAAGAAGCGCGTCGAGGCAGCCGGCAAGGAATTCACCTTCGAGGTCTATCTCGCCTACACCGTGGTCGGCCTGTTGGCCGATTCGCTGGAGCGCGCCGGCTCGGCCGACAAGGAAAAGCTGACCGCCGCGCTGGCGAGCTCGACCTACAAGGCCGAGATCATGCCGTACGGTCCGACCAAGTTCGTGAACGGCCAGAACGAAGGCGCCAAGGCCGCCGTGCTGCAGGCGAACAAGGGCGACATCATGGTGATCGCACCGGAGGAGTTCGCCGAGATGAAGCCGGTCTTCCCGAAGCCGAAATTCAACTAGGCGCGGGATCGGCCGAGGCTTGTTCGACGCGCAGTTCATCCTCGCCGGTGTGCTGAACGGCCTGCTGGCCGGCGGCATCTACGTGCTGGTCGCCGTGGGTCTCACCCTGATCTACGGCGTGCTGCACATCATCAACTTCGCGCATGGCAGCCTGCTGATGCTTGCCATGTACGCGGTGTTCTTCCTCTGGAAGCTTTCGGGCGTCGACCCCTATGTCGCCCTGCCGATCGTGACGGCAGGGGCCTTCGCCGTCGGCTTCGTGCTCTATCGCGGCATCATCGGCCGCTACAGCCACGGCAAGGACGAGAACATCCTGTTGATCACGCTCGGCGTCTCGATCGTGGCCGACAATGCCGCGCTGCTGTTCTTCGGCGGCGACACCGAGACCATCGACGTGCCCTATGCCGGCAAGATCATCGAAGTGGGCGCAGCCTTCCTGCCGCTGCCCAAGGTGGTGTCGTTCGGCGCCGCCCTGGTGATCTGTGTGGTGCTCGGCCTTTTCATGGCGCGCAGCGACACCGGCAAGGCGATCCGCGCCGTCGCCAAGGAACGTACCGGGGCGCGGCTGGTCGGCATCGACGTCGAGCGCATCTTCGCCATTTCCTACGGCATCGGCATTGCCTGCCTGGGCGCCGCGGCATGCCTGCTGATGCCGACCTTCTACGTCACGCCCCAGTCGGGCTACGCCTTCGTGCTGGTCGCCTTCACTATCGTGGTGTTGGGCGGCATGGGCAGCTTCATCGGTGCGGCAGTCGGCGGCTTCCTGATCGGCATCACCGAATCGCTGGGCGGACTTTTTCTCGGCGAACAGCTTGGCCAGATCGGCATTTCGCTGATCTTCATCCTGATCCTGCTGTTCAAGCCGACCGGCCTTTTCGGAGCCAGGAGTTGAACCCGCGCCTTCTCCTGCCGCTGCTCGCCGCGGGACTGGGCGCCGCCCTGATCTATCCGTGGCTGGTGCCGAACTACCTGGTCACGGTCGGCATGCTGATGTTCTTTTCGGCCTTCATCGGCCAGTCATGGAACATCTCCGGTGGCTTTGCGGGGCAAACCTCGTTCGGCCACGCCGTGTTCTTCGGTGTCGGTGCCTATACCTCGACCATCCTGCAGGTGAGCCATGGCTGGAACCCCTGGATTGCCTGGATCGCGGCAACCGCGATGGGCGGCGTGGTCGGCTGCGCCATCGCCGCCATGGCCTTCCGCGCCGGCCTGCGCGGCTCCTACTTCGCCCTGATCACGCTCGCCTTCGCCGAGGTCTTCCGCATCCTCGCCAACTCCGCCAGCTTCACCCGCGGCGGGCTCGGCATGCTGATCAAGGCCGACCAGCGACCGATCAACTTCCAGTTCAAGGACCCGGTCTGGATCTACTACATCGCTCTCGGCCTCTGTGCGATCTCGCTGCTGATCGCCTGGTGGCTGACGCGCAGCCGCTTCGGCGCCCGCCTGGTCGCGATTCGCGAGAACGAGGATGCGGCGCGCGCGCTGGGCATCGACGTCTTCACCGAGAAGGTGAAGGTTCTCACTCTCTCGGGTGCGATGTGCGCCGCCGGCGGCACGTTCTATGCGCAAAAATACCTCTACATCGACCCCGGCATCGCCTTCGGCATCGACAAGTCGGTCGAGATGCTGCTGGTCACCATGGTCGGCGGCGCCGGGACGATCTTCGGGCCACTGATCGGCGCGGTGGCCCTGACCGGTATCAACGAAGGCACGCGCTACGTCGCCGCCGTGGTGCCGGCGCTCAAGAACGTGCAGCCGCTCAGCCTGATCGTGTACGGCGTCATGCTCATCCTGATCGTGGCCCGCCTTCCGGACGGCCTGGCGAGCTGGTTCAGACGCCATCCTCGTCATGCATAGGGTGCGCCATGCTTGAGGTACGCGATCTTTCCAAGGCCTTCGGCGGCCTGAAGGCGGTCGACAGCGCGTCGCTGGACGTGAAAGCCGGCGAGATCGTCGGCCTGATCGGTCCCAACGGCGCCGGCAAGACGACCCTGTTCGCCGCCATCGCAGGCTTCCACAAGCCCGATGCCGGCCGCATCTCGCTCGGGGGAAAGGACATCACCGGGCTGGCGCCGCATCGGATCTGCGCCGCCGGGATGGTGCGCACCTTCCAGATCACCCAGCCCTTCGCCAAGATCTCGGTGCGCGAGAACATCATGGTCGGCGCCTATTTCCGCACCGCCGACCGCCGCGAGGCGATCGCCAGGGCCCAGCAGGTCGCGGCCCAGGTCGGCATGGACGACCAGCTCGACCAGCTCGGCGCCGATCTCACCGTGGCCGGCCGCAAGCGGCTGGAACTCGCGCGCGCGCTCGCCACGGGCCCGCAACTGCTGCTGCTCGACGAAGTCATGGCCGGGCTCAATCCGACCGAGATCTCCGAGATTGTCGGCATCATCCAGAAGATCCGCGCCTCGGGCGTCACCATTCTGCTGATCGAGCACGTCATGCAGGCCGTGACGTCGCTCGCCGAGCGCGTCTATGTGCTGAACCAGGGCCGCATGATTGCCGAGGGCACGCCGGCCGAGATCGCCGAAAACAGCCAGGTCGTCGAAGCCTATCTCGGCCACGGCGCCGCCAAGGTGCTGCGTG
>CAWUOG010000075.1:0-10873 GCA_963923875.1 uncultured Alphaproteobacteria bacterium | reverse complement strand
TCGACGGCGGCGACCTGCCGATCGTCAACCAGATCGCGCTCAAGATCTACGAGGTTTCGAAGTATTGCTCGATGACCTTCCACAATTACGGGCCGACGCTGAACACCATGAATCTCGCGACGTGGGAGAGCCTGACTCCCGATCAGAAGAAACTGATGCTCGACACAAGCCGCGAGGCGCAGGAGAAGTGCCGCCAGCTCACCGAGTCGGTCGACAACCTCGCCGCCGCCAAGAAGGAACTCGAGCCGAAGGGCATGACCGTGGTCCAGGGCAATATCGATGCCTTCCGCAAGGTCGCGCAGGAGAAGATCTGGCCGTCCTACAAGCAGCAGTACGGCGCGCTGTGGGACGAGATCGAGGGGGTCAAGGCGTAGGAGTCTGGGGCTACAGGAGTAACGGCGTGGCGCGCTTCATCGCCAATATTCCCCGGATCGTCGTGGCGCTTCTGCTGGTTGGTGCGATCGTCAACCTGCTGATCGGGGTGTTCCTGCGCTACGTCATGATCGAGGTGACGGACTGGCTCGATGTCGATCCGGTCCGCTTCACCTGGGTCGAGGAAGTGGGGGAGATGATGCTGGCATGGCTCACCCTGCTGGGTGCAGCCGTCGGCGTCCGCGAACGCTCGCACTTCACCTTGCACGTGCTGCATTTCAGCCCGTCGACCCAGGCGCTGATCGACAAGATCCATCACGCCTTGATCGCCATTTTCGGCATCATCGCCGCCTGGTACGGCGTGAAGCTCTGCCTGCTCAACCGCACGCTGGCGACGCCCGGGCTGGAGATCAATCTTGCCGTTCTCTACGCCTCTGCCGTGGCCGGCGGGATCCTGCTCGCGATCTACGCCATATCGATGATCGTGGCGCCTCCGCCGCCCGATAGCGAAACCGTACCGATGGAAGTCCGCGCCGAATGATCCTGCTCCTGGTGGCGGCGATCTTCGTCGTCTTGATCCTGTTCTCCATGCCGATCGTGTTCGCGCTCGGCGTCTCCGGCGTGATCGGCCTGTGGGCCGGCGGATACGACATGCAGGTCCTGTCCTCGAGCATGGTCTCGGGCTCGCAGAGCTGGGTGCTGCTCGCCATTCCCGCCTTCGTGTTCGCTGGCGGGCTGATGGAAAAGTGCGGCATGAGCCATGCACTCGTCGACTTTGCCCGCGCCCTGGTCGGCTGGGTCAAGGGCGGTCTCGGCATGTCGGTGATCGTGGTCGCCTACTTCTTCTCCGACATCTGCGGCTCGAAGATGGCCGAGGTGTCGGCGCTTGGCTCGACCCTGATGCCACCGCTCACCAAGGCAGGCTACAAGCGCCAGGATTCGGCGTCGCTGATCGCTGCCGGCACCGCCATGGGCATGCTGGTGCCGCCCGCCATCTTCATGATCGTGATCGCCCAGGTGACCAACACCTCGCCGGTGGCGCTATTCATCGGCGGCTTCATTCCAGCCGCCACCATCATGGTCTGCCTGATGGTGCTGGTGTACTTCCGCGCCCGAAAATTCGACTGGCCGGTCGATACCGCACCCTCGGTGGCGTTGATCGCCCGGACTGGCCGGAGCGCAGCGGTGCCGCTGGTCATTCCCGTGGTGATCTTCGGCGGCTTCTTTCTGGGAGCCTTCACCGCCACCGAAGCCGGCGCGGTTGTGGCGGGCTACGCCTTCATCGCAGCGCGCTTCTACTACAGGAACGTGAGCTGGTCGCAGATGGGCAGGCTCGCCTACGACAGCGCCGTGCTGACCGCAGCCGTGGTGTTCCTGCTCGCGGTAGCTTCGGTGTTCCAGTACCTGATGGGCGTCTCGGGCGTGCCAAAGCTGCTGGCGGACGTGCTGGGACCGCTGAAGTCGATGCCGTGGCTCTTTCTGCTCTGTACCGCCATCATCACGATGATGTTCGGCATGGTGCTGGAGGGCCTGCCGGCCGCCGTCGTCCTGATCCCTGTCGTATTTCCGATCGCCGAAAAGATGGGAATCGATCCCATCCACTTCAACATCGTGCAGACCGCCGCCGTCGGCATCGGCCTCTTTCTGCCGCCGATGGGCGTGGGCCTGCTGATGGCACTGCGATTCGCAAACCTCACGGTCGGGCAACACTGGCGCAGCTACATGCCATATGTCGGTGCGCTGATGATCGGCCTGTTGCTGATCATCGTCTTTCCGCAGATCACCCTGTTCCTGCCGAAGCTCGCGGGCCTGATCAAGTAGCGCGCCTGATATCGGTCGCCCTCAGGCAACCTTCGTGACCGCAAGCCGGTGGTGCTTGCCGTCGCGCGCCGTCCAGGAGATCGACTGACCGACCGCGAGGCCGATCAAGGCCGCGCCCACCGGCGTCATTACCGAGATGCGATGCTCATCGAGGCTCTCGTCGGCCGGATAGACGAGCTTCAAGGTGCGCACGTGCCCGTCGTCCGACCTGAACGTAACGGTCGAGCCCATGCGAACGACATCGCGCGGCACTTTCGTGTCGTCGACGACCTTGGCACGGTCCATCTCCGCCAACAGCTCCTCGGACACCTCCGGCAGACGAGCCTGCGAAGCGTTGGCGAGGTCGGTCAGACGTTCGTAGTCAGCGTTGCTGACTACGATCTGGGGAACAGATCGAGCGCGGGCAACCATTGATCAGAAATGGGAAGCCCAGCGGCCGATTTCAACCTTTGACTTTGGCCGCCTGCGCCGCGCGCCGATGCATGTAGACCTGAAGATGGGCGTAGGCCGTGCGCAGGAGCGGCGTCGGAATGCCGGCCTGCTTCGCGCGCGCGATCATGTCGCCGACGATATGATCGGCCTCGACCATCGCGCCCTTCTCAAGATCGTGCAGCATCGAAGCGGTGAAGCGCGAGCCCTTCACGGTCAGGAAGCCGCGGATCGTCTGCATTCCTTTTTCGCCTGGATCGTGACCGGCGGCGGCGGCGACCTTCTGGCACTCGTCGACCGTCTCCATGACCAGGGCGCGCCCCTCGGTCGCCTCGAGGATGTCGCCCGACGAACCGCGCATCAGGCAGTTGGTGGCGGCAAGCGAGCACAGCATGATCCACTTGTCCCAGAGATCCTGCACGATGTTCTGGTGCAGACCACCGTCGATGCCGGCCTTCTTGATTGCCGCGTCGAGCTCGACCAGCGACTTGCGCGGAGCCTTGCCGTCGCGTTCCCCGAAGGAGATCGCGGCGAACGGGCTGGTGTGCAGGATGTGTCCCTCGGCCGACATCGCGACGCCCACGCGCGCCAGACCACCCACGACCTTGTCCTTGCCGAACCTGGAGTCGAGCACGTCGAGATGGCGCATCCCGTTCAGCAGCGGCACCACAGTGGTATTCGCGCTCACGGCCGGCGCAATCGCCTCGATCGCGGAGTCGAGATCGTAGGCCTTGGGAGTCAGCAGCACGATATCGTACGGCCCGCCCTCGCCGGCCTTCAGCACCGTCTTCACCTTCTGGACGACGTCTCCCTTGGTACTCTTGATGACCAGGCCGTCGCGCTGCATCGCTTGCTGGCGCGCCGGTCGTACGAGGAAGGTGACGTCGGCGCCATGCTGGTGGAGTCGTCCGCCGACATAGCCGCCGATCGCGCCGGCTCCTAGGATCAGGATCTTCATTTCAGTCCCCCGCGCGCGCGGCGCGCTTCATAAGTCTGGAGGTGAGCATAGGCGAAACGGAGATTGGGCGCGGCAATGCCGTGCTTGCGTGCGCGGCCCAGCATGTCGCCCACGATCTGATGGGCTTCGATCGCACCCGACTTCTCGATATCGCCCAGGATCGAGGCCACAGTCTTGGCGCCCTTCTGGGTCAAGGCACCACGGACTGCAGATAGGGCCTTCTCACCGGGTGCATAGCCCTCGGCGGCCGCGACCTTGCGGCATTCTTCGAGGATCTCGTTCATGATCGCTTCGCCGTCCTCGGCCGCCATGATGTCGCCGATCGTGCCGCGCATCGCCGAGCACATCGAGGCGATCGAGCCGAGCATCAGCCACTTGTCCCAGAGATCCTGGTTGATGTTGGGGTTTAGGCCGCCATCGATGCCGGCCTTCTTGCAGGCGGCGTCGAGCTCGACCAGCGCCTTGCGCGGCGGCCTGCCGTCGCGCTCGCCGAAAGACACGCCCGAGGCGCCGGAATGCAGGATCTCGCCATTAGGCCCCAGCATGCCGGAAATGCGCGCGAGACCGCCGGCCACCTTCTCGTTGCCGAACCTGGCATCGAGGGTCGCGAAGTGGGCGTGCCCGTTCAGCATCGGCACGATGGTGGTCTCCTTGCCGACCGCCGGAGCGATGGCGTCCATCGCCGAGGGAAGGTCGTAGGCCTTGCAGGCGAGAACGATGACGTCATAAGGGCCGCCCCCGATTTCGTCGTTCGGGCCCCTGGTCACAACCTTCACCGGAACCGTGAAGTCGCCCTTCGGGCTCTTCACGACCAAGCCGCTCTTGCGCACGATTTCGGCGCGCTTCTCGCGCAGCAACAACGTGACGTCGGCTGCGCCGGACTGAGTCAGCTTCGCTGCCCAATAGCCACCGACCGCGCCCGCGCCGAGAAACAGGATCTTCACTTCTTCGAACTCCTTTCGACGACCCAGTCGGTGAGCCAGCTCGCGAGATCGTCGGTCTGATGATGAATATGGTCGAGATCGGTGCCGGCGGCGCGCTTCACGCTTTCGTCGGTGCGCACCCAGACCGTGCGCATGCCCATGTCGTGTGCCGGCTTGAGGTTCACCGAGATGTCGTCGGCAAAGGCCGCCCGCGTCGGATCGACGTTGTGCCGCCGCACGAGCTCATCGTAGATCGCCTGGTGCGGCTTGGGCCAATAATCGCCCGCCACAATGTCGAAGATCGCCTCGAAATGATGCGCCACGCCGAGACGCTCCATCACCTTCTCGGCGTGCGGTACGTCGCCTGCGGTAAATATCAGCTTGCGGCCGGGCAGCGCGGCAAGCGCCTTCTCCAGGTCGGGCGACGGCGGCACCGGCGAGTAGTCGATGTCGTGCACGTAGTCGAGGTAATGCTTCGGATCAACGCCATGCAAACTCATCATCCCGCGCATCGAGGTCCCGTGGTCCTTCCAGTATTGCTTCTGGACGACCCGCGCCTCTTCCGGCGTGACCTTCAGCCAGTCGGAGATGTAACGCCCGATGCGCACGTCGATCTGGGCGAACAGGTTGCAGCGCGCCGGATAGAGCGTGTTGTCGAGATCGAATAGCCAGACGTCCGGGTCGTGTTCGGGAATGGGCATTTGGGGATAGTGCTTACTGGCCGGCCGTGCGCTTGTCGACCGGCCGGCCTATAACGGCAGCGATGGACTTGCTCACCATTATCCTGCTGGTTTTTGTGGCCATTCTGGCCGTCGCACTGGTGATCGTCCTGCTGCGGCGCGGCGATACCGGCTCGTCGGAATCGGTACGCCAACATCTCGAATTGGCGCTCAGCCAGCAGGCCGAAACCGTGCAGCGGGTCGAGCGCTCGCTGCGCGAGCAGGAACAGGCGCTGTCGAAGGTCGTCCACGAACGCCTGCAACAGAGCGAGCAAACCACGGGACAGATCGTCACCGATCTGCGCGAACGGCTGGCCAGGATCGACGAGGCCCAGAAGAAGATCGGCGATCTTTCAACCCAGGTGGTCAGTCTGCAGCAGATCCTGTCCAACAAGCAGGCGCGCGGCGCCTTCGGCGAAGTCCAGCTCAACGACCTGGTGCAAAGCACCCTGCCGCCCTCCGCCTACGAATTCCAGTTCACACTTTCGACCGGCGTGCGGGTCGATTGTCTGCTGAAGCTGCCCAACCCACCCGGCTCGATTGCGATCGACGCCAAGTTTCCACTCGAGAGCTATCGCATGCTCCACGCCGTTGCCCCGGGCGACGCCGCAGGCCTCGCGGCCGCCCAGCGCGCCTTCCAGCAGGCGATGCGCAAGCACATCAACGACATTCGCGAGAAATACATCCTTGCCGGCGAGACCGCCGAATCGGCGCTGATGTTCCTGCCGTCGGAGGCGATCTACGCCGAGCTGCATGCCAATTTTAGCGGCATCGTCGACGAGTCCTACAAGGCACGCGTCTGGATCGTTTCGCCCACCACCATGATGGCGACGCTCAACACCGTGCGGGCCGTCCTGAAGGACGTGCGCATGCGCGAGCAGGCGAACGAGATCCAGAAGACCGTCGGGCTGCTGCTCGAGGACGTGCGCCGGCTCGACGAGCGCGTCGACAATCTCAAGAAGCACTTCCAGCAGACCGAGAAGGACATACGCGAGATCGATATTTCCGCCGATCGCATCACCAAGCGCGGCGAGCGGATCCTGGAAACCGACCTCGGCGAACAGACGACGGCGCTGCCGCCAAAAGTCTGATCACTTCAGGGCGCACACCGACTGGCCGGGCTGCTTCGCGGCGCTCGAGTCGCAGGTCGCCATGATCTCCCGCTTGAGGCCCATCAGAAAGCCGGTCCAGGCGCCGTCGCGCCTGGGTTCGATCACCAGCATGCCGAACTCCTTCAGGCCGACCACGTAGCCGTCGGCGCCGGCGAGGTTCGGCACGCGCACGGGGCGCAACGGGGCGTCGGGAGAAGGCTCGGGCACGACATCGTGCAGTTCGATGCCGCCGGTGCCGACCACGATGTGCGGCGGCCGACGCCCCTGGAAGCCGATCGCCTGGAAGCGATGCGTGTGGCCGGTGACGACCGCGCTGACATGCGCGGGCAGGCCGGCCGGGAAGGTTTTCGCCAGCGCCGCTTGCTGGGTGACGTTGGTGAAGCCGTAGGGTTCGCCGGCCGCGGCCTGCCCATGTTCCTTCGCGACCACCGCCCAGAGTGGTCGGTGGGTCACGACCCAGGTCGGCGTGCGATCGGCGAGCAGGCCGGCGATGGTGCGATACTGCGCCGAATAGAGATCGAGATTGTAGACGAAGGCGTCGGCAGCATTGGACGAATCGACGACGATGAGATTGAGACCACCGAGCTTCAGCCGCGCCGGCGCGGTGGTCGGATTGGGGAAGGGCTTTCCGGCGAACGGCTCGGCGGGGAGGCGCGGCCAGGCGCCGGGCTGCCACTCCGGCGGCAGCTGCGCCGGGCAGTCGACCTGCTGCCTGCCGGGACCGAGCAGGGTCGAGCCGGCGTCGAGCAGATAGAACCAGCCCGGCCCGGCCCGGCTGCAGAGCTCATGATTGCCCCGGGCGAACACCCACGGCGCCAGTGGCAGCAGCCGATGGGCGGGGGCGAAGAAGTCGTCGCGCCAGGTCGACCAATTGTCGATGTGCGGGCTGCCCGGCACGTTTTGACTCCAGTAAGCCGGCCCCGCCGATCGGGGCGCCGGGCCCTCGTCGATGTCGCCGACGTCGTAGACATCGACCTTGAGATCGCGGGCGTAGCCGGTGGCCGCGGGTGGCAGGACCAACGACATGGGCGTGCCGCGGTAATTGTAGTCGCCGACATGGATGAAGAGGTCGGGCGCCTGAACGTCGACATCCCGGGCGAGCTCGGCGAATGGCCAGCTCTTGGTGTGCAGGCTGTCGCATTCCTGCACCGACTTCGTGTGGCTGTCGTCGCATCCGGTGTCGCCGAACAGCACGACGCGGCGCGGCATGTCGAGCGACACCGCGGGCAACTGGAAGCGCTTGCCGTTCAGGACGACACTTGTCGCGACCCCCACTGGGTAGCGGGCCTCGCACACCAGAACCTTGTCGAAGCCGCCGCTTTGCGGGCGCGTCCGTTCGGTCAGCGGTTGCAATGGTCCGGAACCGGACTCCAGCGACGGACAGGCCGATATGCCCTCGGCGATCGTGCGGACCATCGGCACCGGTGCGCCGTCGGCACCCTCGCCCAGCAGCACGAACGCAAATGCCGCGCTCGATTGCATTTCACGCGGGACGCAGCCCGGCAGCAGGGCCGACAGAAGCAGGACACCGACGAGAACGGCACGGCGCACGACGACCCCCAGGCATCACGGACGATCGTCGAGACTACGAAGCGCGCCGCTCAGCTCCAAGGGCCTCGGCTGTCGGTCTGTGGAACCGAGCCGCCGCGTCGAACCGGCGCCGGAGCCGCCTGCGGCGCAGCCCAATGACCGCCGCCGCCGGGCTCGTGGGCCATCGCCTGCAGGCGCGCGATGCGTTCTTCCATCGGTGGATGGGTCGAGAACAGGCTGCGCATGCCGCCGCCCGACAGCGGATTGTCGATGTAGAGATGCGCGGTCGCCGGATTGGCTTCGGCGGTGGCGTTGGGAATCGCCTGTGCACCCTCGTGCAGACGCTGCAACGCCGAGGCGAGCCATAGCGGGTTGCCCGAGATCTCCGCGCCGGCCCGGTCGGCCTCGTATTCGCGGCTGCGGCTGATCGCCATCTGCACCAACGAGGCAGCGAGCGGCGCCAGGATCATCATGGCGATGCCGACGATCGGATTCTGCGGCCGCCCGTTCTCGTCGCGGCTGCCGCCGAAAAAGAACGCGAAGTTCGCCAGCATGCCGATCGCACCCGCCAAAGTGGCGGCGACGGTCATGGTCAGCGTATCGCGGTGCTTCACATGGCCGAGCTCGTGCGCCAGCACACCGGTTACTTCCTCGCGGCTGAGGTGGCGCAGCAATCCGGAGTTCACCGCCACGGCGGCATGCTCCGGGTTGCGGCCGGTCGCGAAGGCGTTGGGCTGGTCCTCGTCGATAATGTAGACGCGCGGCATCGGCAGGCCGGCACGCTCGGCGAGCTGCTGGACGATACCGTAGAGTTCCGGCGCCTCGTTGGGACCGACCTCGCGCGCATTGGCCATGCGCAGCACCATCTTGTCGCTGTTCCAGTAGGCGAAGAAATTCATGCCCAGCGCGACGACGAGCGCGATCATCAATCCGCCCCGGCCACCCAGCAGATAGCCGATCGCCAGGAAGAAGGCGGTCAGGGCCGCCAGCAGCAGGGCGGTTTTCATGTAGTTCATGCTGCGAAAGATGGCCTGAAACTGTGGCGAATCAAGATGCCGGAGGCCATCATGCGGCCATGACCGAGACCGCCAAACCCGCGCCGCCAGAGCCGCGCCGGGCCGAAAAGCCCAATCCGCCGCCCGCCAAGGCAGAAACGGCCGCTGGCCCGATCAAGAAGGTGCCGGAGATCGGCGGCCCGCCCGGCCCCGAACCGACGCGGTACGGCGACTGGCAGTTCAACGGCAAGGTGACCGACTTCTGATGCGTACCGACATTTTCCATCCGAACTTCAAGGCGCAACCCTGGTGGTGGGAAGCGTGGACCCCGAACAACGCGCTGAGCCAGGACCCGCCGGCCAAAACCGACGTGGTGATCGTGGGCGCAGGCTATGGCGGGCTCTCGACGGCGCTGGAGCTGCGGCGCAATCGCATCGACTGCGTCGTGCTGGAGCGCGACGTGTTCGGTATCGGCGCCTCGACACGCAACGGCGGCATGCTCTCGGGCGGCACCAACGTCGCCAAGGGGCTGGGCGGCAAGAATCCGAAGGTCGACGCCGAGTTCGAGGCCAACAAGGCGGCGTTCCTGGGCAGCGGCGCCGATTCGCTGCAGACGCTGATCGACATCATCGGGCGCGAGAAGATCGACTGCGGGCTGATCACCAACGGCCGCTTCACCGGCGCCTGGACGCCGGCGCACTACGACGACCAGGCGCGCAAGGTCGAGATGTTCAACAAGTACGCCAATGTCGGCGCGGAGATGATCCCGCGCGAGCGCGTGCGCGAGATGATGGCCTCCGATTACTACTACGGCGGCATGTACGTGAAGGCCGGCGGCAACCTCCACCCGGCGCGCTACTACAAGGGCCTGCTCGAAGCCGCCCACCGCGAGGGCGCGATCCTGTGCGGCGACGTCGAAGCCGAGCGCATCGAGAAAGTGTCGGGTGGGAAGAATGGGGGTGGCTGGCGCGTCCTGACGGCCAAGGGACCGATCACGGCAAAGGAAGTCGTCATCGCGACCAACGGCTATACCGGCGATCTGACGCCGCGCCTCAAGCAGCGCGTCGTGCCGGTGGCGAGCCACATCATCGCAACCGAGGAACTGCCGATGCCGGCGACGGAACTGATCCCGTTGCAGCGCTCGATCGGCGATACCAAGCGGGTACTGACCTACTACCGGCCCTCGCCTGACGCCAAGCACATGATCTTCGGCGGCCGCGCGCGCTTCACCGCGGCGCCCCCGGAAGTGAGTGCACCGATCCTGTACCAGTACATGATCGACCGCTTCCCGCAGCTGAAGGGCATCCGCATCACCCATGTCTGGACAGGCAACGTCGCCTTCGCGCTCGATTCGATGTCGCACATGGGCCAGGACGACGGGATGCATTACCTGCTGGCCTGCAACGGCAGCGGCGTGGCGATGATGACCTATCTCGGCACCCAGACGGCGAAGAAGATCGCCGGCGGCAGCAACGCACCGATCAATGCCTTCGACGGCCGCGAGTTCCCCGAGCACCCGCTGTACAACGGCGATCCGTCGCTCTACCTGCCGTTGATCGGTGCCTGGTACCGCACGCGCGACTGGATCGACCGCAAACTGGCGGCGTGATAGAGGGCGGCGCCATGACGTCGCCCACCGCAATGCTGCCCGTCACCCTCGACGACGTTCGCGAGGCCGCCCGTCGCATTGCTGGCGCCGTGGTGCATACACCCTGCCTGCGCAGCGAGACCCTGTCGCGCATCGCCCAGGCCGATGTGTGGCTGAAGTTCGAGAACCTGCAATTCACCGCTTCGTTCAAGGAACGCGGCGCGCTCAACACCCTGCTGCAACTCACGCCCGACGAGCGCAAGCGCGGCGTCATCGCCATGTCGGCCGGCAATCACGCGCAGGGCGTCGCCTATCACGCGGGGCGTCTCGGCATTCCGGCAACCATCGTCATGCCGTCCTTCACGCCCAACACCAAGGTCACGCACACCCGCAGCCATGGCGCGACGGTCGTGCTGCACGGCGACA
>CAWUOG010000074.1:0-10890 GCA_963923875.1 uncultured Alphaproteobacteria bacterium | reverse complement strand
GTCTCGCGCGTGCGTCCGAGCGGGCTGCGCAGGAATGCCGTCGGGCCGGGATCGCGCGCCAGTTCGGCCTTGAGCACGCGCCCCATCGCCACGGCCTGGGTACGTCCGCGCTCGGTGAGGTCCGAGTTCTTGCTGCCTTGCATGCGCCGATCGATGTTCCAGGCTGTCTCGCCATGCCGCAGGACGTACAGGGGCCGTACGAGGGTCATGGCCGGTAACGCAGGATCACGATCTTGGCTGCGCCGTAGCGTCTCTCGTCGATCACCTCGAAGCCCGCCGGCACGGCGAGATCCTCGGTGGCCGCGAGCTCGACCGTGACGATGGCCTCGGGATTGAGCCAGCCATGTCCGGCCAGTGCGACAAGGGCAGGACCGGCCATGTCGGAACGGTAGGGCGGGTCGAGGAAGGCCAGGTCACAGCCCTCGCGCGAGGGCGGCGGTCGTGTGGCATCGGCACGTACGACTTTGGCTGCAGCTGCTTCGCCCAGCTTGCGTACGTTCTCGCCAACCAGCTTGATCGCCGTGGCGTCGTTGTCGAGGAACGTAGCGTGCGCGGCGCCGCGCGACAGCGCCTCCAGCCCGAGTGCGCCGGATCCCGCAAAAGCGTCGAGCACGCGCGCGCCGACCAGCGGCGACGTGCCGTCATCGCGCCAGCTCGCATGGGCCAGAATGTTGAACAGCGATTCGCGGGCCCGGTTGGAGGTTGGCCGCGTCGTCTGTCCCTGGGGCGTCTCGATGCCGCGGCCGCGGTGCTTGCCGCCGATTATCCTGATCATCGCTGGCGACGATGGTGCGCTTGCTTCGGGCCCCGCGAACTTGATCGGGGCTTGGGCTTGGCCCAGCCTTCGCCGCGCTTCTGGGCGACGCCCAGCAGTGTCGCCAGCGCCTGCGATGGCACCTCGTCGACCTGGGCGGCCGGCAATTCACCGAGGTGGATCGGGCCGAACGCGACTCGAATCAGGCGCACCACCGGCAGTCCCAGGTAGGCCAGGACCTTGCGCACTTCGCGGTTCTTGCCTTCGGTCAGGGCGACGTTGAGCCAGGCATTGGAGCGCTGCTGGCGGTCGAGGCTGGCTTCGATCGGACCATAGTGCACCCCGTCGACGGTGATGCCCTTCTTGAGGGAGGCGAGCTTGGCCTCGTCAACCGCACCGTGGACGCGCGCGCGGTAGCGCCGAGTCCAGCCGTTGGCCGGCAGCTCGAGCTTGCGCGCCAGCTCGCCGTCATTGGTGAGCAGCAGCAGGCCTTCCGACATGAAATCGAGCCGTCCCACCGCGATGGTTCGCGGCATGCCCTTGGGCAGGGCGTCGAAGATCGTCGGCCGTCCTTGAGGATCGCGCGCCGTCACCAGCTCGCCGACCGGTTTGTGATAGCGCCACAGCCGCGCGCGGTCGGCGTCGGGCAGGGGCTTGCCGTCGACTTCGATGCGGCTTCTCGATGTGACGACGCAGGCCGGCGTCTTCAGGAGCTCGCCATCGACCTTCACCCGGCCTTCGGCGATCCAGCGCTCGGCGTCGCGGCGCGAGCAGAGGCCGGCGCGGGCGAGACGCTTGGCAATGCGCTCGCCTTCTTTGACTGCCGGCTCGGTCATCGGGCGCTCGCGGCGCCCAGGAAGGCCTTGAACAGGCGGGCGTCGCCCTCGGAGATCAGGAATTCGGGATGCCACTGCACGCCGATGCAGAAGCGGTACTGCGGCGCTTCGATGCCCTCGATCACGCCGTCCGGCGCGGTGGCGTTGATCACCACTCCCTTAGGCGCATCGGCCGCGGCCTGGTGATGGGCGCTGTTCACGTCGAGTTGGTCGGCACCGACGATCTGGTGAAGCTGGGTGCCCCTGGCGACCTTCACGACATGGCCGGGCTCGTTGCGCGGGTTGGGCTGCTCGTGGGCCAGCGCTTTATCGACCGAGTCGGGGATATGCTGGATCAGCTTGCCGCCCAGCACGACGTGCAGCAGCTGCTGGCCGCCGCAGATGCCGAGGACCGGCTTGTTCTGTTCGAGCGCGCCCTTGGTGACGCCGAATTCGAAAGCCGTGCGGCGGTCCTTGGTGATCACCGTCGCGTGGCGGGCGCCGCCGCCGTAGTAGGAAGGATCGACGTCGAAGGCGCCGCCGGTCACGACCAGCGCGTCGATGCGCTCGAGATAGTCGCCGACGCGATCCGGCTCATGCGGGAGGGCGACGGGCAGACCACCCGCCGCGTCGATCGCGTCGAGGTAGTTCTGGCGCAGCGCGTACCACGGGAATTTGGAGTATCCGCCGGGCTTTTCTGCATCCAGCGTGACTCCGATCAGAGGGCGAGGCATGGGGATAAAGATACCATCTTTCGTCCCCACACGCTCGCCGGTCCGCCTCCGTCACGCCTTGGCGACGACGTTCCTTGGCACGTCCTTGAACGGCTTGTTGGTGTCGACGCTCGGCTCCTTGGGCATCTGCAGGACGCGCTCGGAGATGATGTTGCGCTGGATTTCGTCGGTGCCGCCTGCGATCGAGCCGGCCGGGACCGAGATCAGGATCTCGGTGATCACGCCGTCCATCGGGCCGTCCTTGCCTGAGAGCAATACTTCCTGGCCGCTCATATAAGTGTGGACGCGCGCGGCCTGCCGGGCGACGTGGCTCGACACCAGCTTGCCGAGCGAGCCTTCGGGCCCCTGCGGCTTGCCCTGCTCCTGCGCCGCGCGGGCTCGTTTGGCAGTCCATTCCGCCGACTTTGACATGATCAGGAGCTTGGCAATCTCCTGTCGCACGACGGGATCCTTGATCCGCCCGGTCTCCTTGGCGCGCGGAAGGATCAGGTCGACCCGGCCGGCGCGCTGCGGATACCACTTGTAGGGTTCCATCGTTGTCGCGACTTCGGCCTTCTCTTCCTCATAGATGCGGCCCTTGCGGACGCTGGCTTGCGCCCAGTTGCGCGTGCCGTCGGCGTTGCGGCGCTCGTGCATCAAGGTCGTGGTCGCGACTTTCCAGCCATCGCCCACGTCGCACAGCATCATTTCCGGCTCGACCAGCGCGTCGCTGAAGAAGACTTGGTTGAACGAGGCGTAACCGTTCATCTGCTTCAACGGATGCACCTGCACGCCGGGCTGCTTCATGTCGAGAATGAAGTAGGCGAGCCCCTTGTGCTTGACCTGGTCCCAGTCGGCGCGGGCCAGCAGCAGGCCCCAATGCGCCTTGTGCGCCGAGGTGGTCCAGACCTTCTGGCCGTTGATCACCCACTTGTTGCCCTTGCGGTCAGCCCGCGTCACCGCGCCGGCGAGATCCGAACCGGAACCCGGTTCGCTGAACAGCTGGCACCAGGTGTCTTCGCCGGTGAGGATGCGCTTGAGAAACTTCTCCTTATGCAAGTCGGTGCCGTGCGCCAGGATCGTCGCGGCAGCCAGGGTGCGGATGCCTGCCTTGGCGACGCCGATCGCGCCGACCTTGGCAAATTCCTCGTCGACGATGGCGACGAACTTCACCGGCAAGTCGCGGCCGTACCACTGTTTGGGCCAGTGCGGCGCACCCCAACCCGACTCGCAGAGCTTGAGCCGCCATTCGACCAGCCCGAGATCGGGGTTCCAGTTGGCCTTGAGCCAGGAAGCGACTTCGGCGCGGATGCTCGCTTCCGTCGGTTCGATTGTCGAAGGCGCGCTCATTGGGCGTCTCCCATGTGCTGCATCATTTTCTCGCGGTGCTGGTTGGCGTCGCCGAACAGGATCTCGCTCGACTTGGCGCGCTTGAACCAGAGATGTGTGTCGTTGTCCCAGGTGAAGCCGATGCCGCCGTGCATCTGCACGGCATGGATCGCCGTCTGCAGGTAGGCTTCCGAAGCCGAGGCCTTGACCAACGACGCCAGCATCGGGACCTCGGGGTCGTTCTCGTCGAGCGCCGCCGCGGCGTAGTAGGCCGCGGACTTCGCGAGCTCGACATCGACCAGCATGTCGGCCGCCTTGTGCTTCATGGTCTGGAAAGACGCCAGTGCACGGCCGAACTGCATGCGCATCTGCACGTAGCTCAGCGCGTCCTCGCGCAGGCGATCGGCGCCTCCGACCATCTCGTTGGCGAGCAGGATCAGAATCTGCTGCAGGGTCTTCTCGAGGGCCTTGGCGCCGGCGCCTTCCGCGCCGAGCAGCTTGCCCTCGACATCCTTGAACTCCAGGCGTGCCAGCTTGCGGGTCTCGTCCATGGTCTTGAGTGGGGTGCGCGTCAGGCCCTTGGCATTGCCGTCGACGGTGTAGAGCGAATTTCCGGCCAGAACGACGATGAGATCCGCGGTGTGACCGTCGAGGACGTAGCTCTTGGCGCCCGTGATCTTGCCGCCCTTGGCTACGGTCGCCGCTACGCCGGGCGGTTCGTCGAAGGCCAGCGTGGCGGTGACGTCGCCCGCTGCGATGCCGGGCAGCAATGCCTTCTTCTGATCCTCGGTGCCGGCATTGAGGATGGCATTGGCCGCCATCGCCGCCGTCGAAAAGAACGGCGCGCAGGTGACGGCCCGCCCCATTTCCTCCAGCACGATGGCGAGTTCGCCAAAGCCAAAGCCCGAGCCGCCATAGGCTTCGGGGATGGCGACGGCCGTGAGGCCCATCTCCTGATTGAACTTCTTCCAGGCGTCTCTTTCGAAGCCCGCTTCGGTCGCCATCAGGCGGCGCACCTCCTTGGTCGGCGAACGCGTCTCCAGCGCCCGCCGCAGGGTGGCGCGAAACTCCTCCTGTTCGGCCGTGAAGCTGAACCGCATGACGATTTCCTCCTAAAACCTTCTCGCGCTATTTTCCCCCTTATGGCTGCCGCGACAAGACTTTCGCCCATGCAGCGCGCGCTCGGACGGGCGCGCGAAGCCGCAGAGCGGGGCGAGGTTCCAATCGGCTGTGTGGTGGTCGGTCCGGATGGCGAGATTCTCGCCGAAGCCGGCAATCGCACCGAGGCCGATCGCGATCCGACGGCACATGCCGAACTGCTGGCCATCCGCGCGGCGGCGGCAAAAATAGGCGCGCCGCGGCTGGTCGACTGCGACCTGCATGTCACCCTGGAGCCCTGTCCGATGTGCGCCCAGGCAATCTCCTTCGCGCGCCTGCGCCGCGTCTACTACGGGGCCTCCGATCCCAAGGGTGGCGGAGTCGAGCACGGTCCACGCATCTTCCAGCAGCCGACATGTCACCATCGCCCGGAGGTCTATTCCGGGATCGCCGAAAGCGAGGCTGCCGAGTTGCTTCGTGCGTTTTTTCGCGAGCGCCGTTAGCTGATCGTTTTCAGGCGTTCAGGTCTTGAGGAGTGCCGCCATGACCCGCTCGCGGGTGAGCGGCATGTCGTGGATGCGCACGCCCAACGCATGCGCGACGGCATTGCCGACCGCAGCCGCCGTCGGGCCGACCGAGCATTCGCCCACTCCGAGCGTGGGGTTGCCCGCGCCATCGACCAGCTCGGCCCGAATCTCCGGTACCTCGCTGAAGCGCAGGATGGGATAGGCGTCCCAGTCGCGCGAGGCGATGCCCTGATCGTCGAGTTTGACCTGCTCCTTGAGCGTCCAGCTCACGGCCTGGATGATGCCGCCCTCGAGCTGATTGCGCGCGCCGTCGGGGTTCACGACCAGGCCCGAATCGGCGACGCACCACACGCGGTCGACCCTGACGGTCTCGCTCACGGTGACTGCGGCAGCGACCGCGCAGTAGGCGGCCGTGTTCTTGTAGCGGGCGAAGGCCATGCCGAGGCCCGAGCCAGTGCCGGCAGGGCCGCGCGCCTTCCAATTGCATCGCTCGGCCACGAGCTCGACCAGCTTGCGGGCGCGCTTGTCGGACAGGATCGAGAGCCGGTAGGCGACCGGGTCGTCGCCGGCGCGTGCGGCCAGCTCGTCCATCAGCATTTCGATCGCATAGACGTTGGGCAATGCGCCCAGCCCGCGCAGGGCCGAGGTGCGTACCGGGGCGCGCTGCACCAGATGGTGCAGGATGCGATGGGCCGGCACGTCGTAGAGCGGCACGGCATTGCGGGTGCCCCCGCCGCCGCGGGCCTCGGGCGGATCGGTCGGCTTCACCTCGGGAGGAGGATTGGCGAAGGCCTCGGTAGCCAGCAGATAGCCGCTGCCGCTGCCGGGGCGCTGCACGTGCGTGGCGCTCCAGATCTCGGTCGTCCAGTCGGCCGGCCGTCCCTTGCCGTCGAGCGCAACATGCAGCGTGACCAGCATGGCGGGACCGACCGGCTCGAAGGCGAATTCCTCTTCGCGTCGCCACTGCAGGCGGATCGTTCGGCCCGGCAGCCGGCGCGCCACGAGCGCGGCGTCGAGGGCTGCGTCGTCGGCGCCATTGTGGCCATAGCAGCCCGGGCCATGCAGATGCTGAGCCGTGATCGCCTCGATCGGCAGGCCGAGCGCCTGTGCGAGGTTCTTGCGCAGCGGGTGCATGCCCTGGCCGTGCGAGCGGATCGTGAGTTGCCCATCCTTGAAGAGGGCGATCGCGCAGGACGGCGCCATCGACGCGTGCGCCACATAGGGCCTCGACACGGTGATGCTGACAATGTTCTTGAGCGGTGCTGCGGGCTCAGGCGCGCCGATACGGCGGTCCTCGGCCGGCTGGCCCTTCAGCCACCGGGCTTCCTGCTGCGCCGGCGTGAGGGGCCGCACGTTGTTCCATCTGACGTGCAGCGGCGCTGCCGCGGCGGCCGCCTGGGCGACGGCCTCGACCGGGCTGACGAAGGCCACGAAGTTGGCCTCGCGAACGATCTGCAGCTCGCCCCCTGTGTGATCCTTGAGCGCGACCTTGCGGATCGCCGCCTCGTCGAGCGACGCGAGAGTCGCCCCGCGGCTCGGCTGCCGCAGGGTGCGCGCGTGCAGCACGTCCTTCGGCAGGACGTCATGGATGTACGCCGCGCCCGTGAGCTTGGCCGGCAGGTCGATGCGCGGCACGCTCTGGCCGACCACCTTGTAGGCGGCAGCGGGCTTGACCGGCGCGCTGCCGGTCGGTGCCTGCGTGAAATCGATCTCGCCGGCGACGGTCCAGTAGTCCTGCCCGGTCGGTGCGCCGTTCTGATGGAAGGCGCCGTCGACCACCGTGAGATCGTCCTTGCTGCAATTGAGCCGCAACGCCGCGCGCTCCAGCGCCTTGGCCCGCACCTCGGCGCAGACCAGCCGGATCGAGCCGCCGGACATCGAGATGGACAGCGACGAGGTCGTGTACATCTCGTCGGGGCCGTGAACCGTGTCGCCCGACAGGATTCTGACGCGACCGAGCGGCAGATCGAGTTCGTCGGCGGCGATCTGACCCAATGCGGTGACCACGCCCTGGCCGATCTCGACCTTGCCGGTGGCGATACGCACCGTCTTGTCCGGCTGAAAGCTGATCCAGCGATCCAGCCGCGGATTGTCGACCAGGCTGGTCGGCAGATTGGGCGCGTTCATGCCGCCCTCCCGTTCGCCAGCATGGCCGCGGCGCGCTCGACGGCCTTCAGAATGCGAGTATGCGAGCCGCAACGGCAGAGATGCTTGTCGAGCGCGGTCACGATGTCGGCCCGGCTCGGCTTCGGGTTCCTGTCGAGAAGCGCTTTGGCCGAGATCAGGATGCCGGAAAGGCAATAGCCGCACTGGCCGGCCTGCTCGTCGATGAAGGCCTGCTGCAACGGATGTGGCTTCTCGACCGAGCCCAGGCCCTCGACCGTCGTGACCATGCGACCACCCAAGGTGCCGATCTCGCGTGTGCAAGAATGAACCGGCTGGCCATCGACCAGCACCATGCAGCAGCCGCATTGTTCGAGGCCGCAGCCGTAGCGTGTGCCCATCAGGCCGAGATGATTGCGCAGGGCATCCAGCAGGGTGGCGGTCTCGGGGGCGTCGACGGCATGCGCCTGTCCGTTGACGGTAACGGTGATGGCCATGGTCTTTCCTTGGGGCGTTTGCGGCTCAGGGTTTGGCGAACTTCAGGACGAACTCGTCCTTGGGCATCGGCGGGTCGGGCGTGTTCTTGTCGCGGGGATCGTTGGGATTGCGCAGGAAGTTGCCCTCGGCGATCAGCTTGAAGCCTGCCGCCTCGACTTCCTTGCGCAGGAACGCTTCCTCGACGCGGTGCAGGGTGCCCGATTCGGAGATGCCGGTGCCGGGACGCCCCGAATGGTCGGCGATGACGTATTGCCCACCGGACTTCAGCGCTTTGAACACCGCCTTGTTCATGGCGTCGCGGTCGACCTTCAGGAACCCGAGGTCGTGGTAGTTGAACATCAGGGTCACGAGGTCGAGCTTGCCGTCGGCCAGGTCGGCCGGCACCGGCTCCTCGAACGGCTGCACGACGGCGATGATCGGTGCGGCGGCGACCTTCGCGGCCTTCATGCGTTCCACCCTGGCGGCAAGTGCTTCGGGCGAGGGCCGCGGCGGACCGGCCGGCGGCGCCGCCGCGACAGTCGGATTGGAATTGCCCTCGGCATTCGTCGGAGCGGGCGGCGGCGTGGCGGGACGTGGCCGGCTCTGGCCGTAGACCTTCCCGTCGGGGCCGATCGCTCGGGCGAGAAGCTCGGTGGTGTAGCCGCCGCCGGCGCTTAGATCGAGCGCCGTGATGCCGGGCGTGATCGCCAGGAAGCCGAGGATATCCTCGGGATGGCGGCGCTTGTCGTTGGTGAGGTCCGCTGGCGTCCTGTCGGGACTGGCGACGATCTCCTTGATCCGGTCCGGTGTGTTCGGTTGCGCCTGGACCTCGAGGGCGAAGGTCGATCCGACCAGCAGTGCGGCGATCAGCAGGCGATTCATGCGTATTCCCCCAGTCAGTCGAGCGTGCGCTCTTTCTTCAGATGGGCTTGCGCCCAGGTGGCCGCGTCGCGGACCAGCGGCGAGGTATCTTTCCTCAATCGCTCGACGGCGGGAAGGGCAGTCTTGGGAGTGCCGCTGTTGCCCAGCGCATAGGCGACGTTGCGCACGAAGCGGTCGCGGCCGATGCGTTTGACCGCGGTTCCGGAAAACCGCTTGCGAAAGGATTCGTCGTCGAGCCTGGCGAGGTCGACGAGCGCCGGCGCGTCGAGCTCGGCGCGCGGCGCCAGCGCCGTGTTGCGGGCTTCGCGGGCGAACTTGTTCCAGGGGCAGACCGCCAGGCAGTCGTCGCAGCCGTAGATGCGATTGCCGAGCAACGGGCGCAGGGCCTCGTCGATCGGGCCCTCATGCTCGATGGTGAGATAGGAGATGCAGCGTCGCGCATCGAGCTGGTAGGGCGCAGGAAAGGCCGCCGTCGGGCAGATGTCGAGGCAGGCCCGGCAGTGGCCGCAATGATCGTGCTCCGGCGCATCGAACGGCAGTTCGGCCGACAGCAGAACTTCGCCCAGGAACAGCCACGAGCCAAAGGTGCGCGACACCAGATTGGTGTGCTTGCCCTGCCAGCCATGGCCGGCCAGTTGCGCCGACGGCTTCTCCATCACCGGGGCAGTGTCGACGAATACCTTCACCTCGTGGCGATAGGTGTCCCAGATGAAGCGGCCCAGCGCCTTGAGTTTGGTCTTCATCACGTCGTGATAGTCGCGGCCCTGGGCATAGACCGAGATCGCCGCGCGCTCGGGCTGCCCGAGCACGGCGAGCGGATCGTGCTTCGGGCCGTAGTTCAGCGCGAGCGAGACCATGGTGCGTGCCCCGGGCCACAGGGTCGCCGGATCGGCGCGCGCCTCGGTGCGATCGCCCAGCCATCCCATGTCGCCCTGCCGGCCGGCCGCGACGAAGGCGCCGAGTCGTTCCAGCCGCATCTTGCGTGCGTCGGCGGTGAGCGTGGCCGGCGCGAAGCCCACCGCATCGAAACCCAGGCGCAGGGCCTCGCTGCGGATCACGTCACGCAGCGTGGCCGGGCTGGCTTTTCGCGGCGGGCTCTTGGGCGTGGGCGGGAGCCTGCTCATTTCCTCCCGCTAGCCGCGGCCGCGATAGGGCGCCACGCCCTGGTCGGGCAGCCACAATCCCTTGGGGGGCTCGCCGGTCTGCCAGAAGACGTCGATCGGTATGCCGCCGCGCGGATACCAGTAGCCGCCGATGCGCAGCCAGCGCGGGGCGAGCTCCTTCACCAGGCGCTTGCCGATCTTGATCGTGGTCTCTTCGTGAAACCCCGATGTGTTGCGGAAGCTTCCGAGATAGAGCTTCAACGACTTGCTCTCGACCAGCTTGGCGCGCGGTGCGTAGTCGATCACCAAATGTGCGAAGTCTGGCTGGCCGGTCACCGCGCAGAGAGTGGTGAATTCCGGTGCGGCGAAGCGCACCAGGAACAGCGCCCTTGGATCGGGACTCGGGACGGTTTCGAGCAGGGCCTTCTCGGGCGACGCCGGCGCCGGCGTGGCGCGGCCGAGCTGGCGCAGGTGCGGATATCGGGACGAGGTCTTGGACATGGGCTCCATCATAAGCTAACCGGACCGTCATGACGTACAGGGTCGCCATCGTGGGCGCCGGGCCGTCGGGTTTCTATGCCGCGGATGGGCTTCTGCGCACGATTTCCACCGATGGGCCGGACCTGCATATCGACATCATCGATCGCCTGCCGACGCCGTTCGGCCTGGTACGGGCCGGTGTCGCACCCGACCATCAGGGGACCAAGGCGGTGGTCCGCCAGTTCGACAAGATCCTGGCCCACGAGGGCGTGCGATTCTGCGGCAACGTCGATGTCGGCCGCGACGTCAGCTGGGACGAACTGCGCGAGCATTGTGACGCCGTGATCGTGGCGACCGGCCGCACGATCGACCGCAAGCTCGGCGTGGCGGGCGAGGAATTGCCGCATGTGTGGGGATCCTTCCGGTTCGTTGCGTGGTTGAACGGTCATCCCGATTTTCGGCAGGGTCCGGACCTCGCAAAGGTTCGGAAGGCGGCCGTGATCGGCAACGGCAACGTCGCGCTCGACGTCGCCCGCCTGCTGGCCAAGTCCGCTGGCGAGATGGCCAAGTCCGACATCGTGCCGGAGGCGGGTGCCGCCCTCGCCGCCG
>CAWUOG010000073.1:0-10962 GCA_963923875.1 uncultured Alphaproteobacteria bacterium | reverse complement strand
CGGCAGTCAGGGCGGATACAGCGAACGTCCTCCCAGCAATCGTACTGCCTACGTCGCGTGGCAGGAGTGGACGAAGTTTGGCCGCTCGACGGTCGTCTATGGCGGCGTCGCCAACGGTTATTCCAACCGCAACGGCGTCACCGAGCGCAGCGAACCGCTGAGCAGTCGGGTCGGCGACTATTGGGGAAGCTGCGGTCATCCCGAGTGGAACGGCAAGACGTCGGGTCGGCCATGGTCCGGCGCGTTCGTCTCGTGGGTGATGTCGCATTCGGGCGTCAGCCAGCGCGACTTCACGCCGGCCGGCCGCCACGGCACCTATCTCGCTTCGCTCTACGACCGCCAGCGCAGCGGCGCATCCGGCTTCCGCCTGCACGCGCCCAACGAATACACGCCCAAGGCCGGTGACCTGATCTGCACGGGAACGGCCGGCCCGACCTGGCGTTTTGCCGAGCCACGCATGGCGCACCGCCGTCTCGACAATACCGCCAACCATTGCGACGTCGTCACCGACTTGCGCGGCGGCTTCGTTCACGCCGTCGGCGGCAACGTCAAGAACAGCGTCACGATGAGCCTCTACCCGGTCGACGGGCGAGGCCGGCTGCTGAACACCGCCGGCCACACTTGGATGGTCGTGGTCGAGAACCGGGTCAACTAGCCAGGCGTCAGATCGACTTCTGGAAGTCCGAGGTCGCCTGGATCACCGAGGCGATCTTCTCGGCCATCATGATGGTCGGCGCGTTGGTGTTGCCGCCAATCAGGCTGGGCATGATCGAAGCGTCCACGACTCGCAGCCCTTCAAGCCCGTACACGCGCCCCTGATTGTCGACCACCGCGTTGGCGTCGGTCGCTGGGCCCATCTTGCAGGTGCCAACCGGGTGATAGATCGTCTCGCACTTGGCGCGGACGAACTGTTCGATCTCGGCATCGGTCTTCACCGAAGCGCCGGGCGAATATTCGTCGCCGCGATAGGGATCGAGCCCGGATTGCGCGAGGATGTCGCGGCTCATCTTCACGCCGGCGATCAGGGTGTCGAGGTCCTTGCGCTCGGCGAGGTAGTTGGCGTCGATCAGAGGATGGGCCTTCGGGTCGGCGCTCGCCAGCCGGATCGTGCCCTTGCTCTCCGGCCGCAGCGTACAGGCGTGCAGACTGAAGCCGTTCTTGTTCAGACGCGTGCGGCCGTGATCGACCACCATCACCGGCAGGAAGTGGAGCTGGATGTCGGGCGCAGCGAGCCCACTCCTCGTGCTCAGGAAACCGCCTGTCTCCGCGATCGGCGAGGTACCGGGGCCCTTCTTGTCCTTCCAGTAACGGTAGAGCGACCACAGCTTGTTCGAGCGGTCGTAGGTCACGCCGGAAGTCTTGCAGTAGTTCAGAACCATCGCGTCGAGATGGTCCTGGAGATTGCCGCCGACGCCCGGCAGATCGTGCAGCGGCTTGATGCCGACCGACTTCAGGTGATCGGCGGGGCCGATACCCGACAGCAAGAGAAGCTGCGGCGAGTTCACCGCGCCGCCACACAAAATGATCTCGCGATCGGTGCGCGCGACCTCGTCGCGGCCGTTGACCACGTAGCGCACGCCCATGGCCCGGTTCTTGTCGAGGATGATGCGTTCGACCAGCGCGCCGGTGACGACGTGCACGTTGTTCTTGTTGCGCTCGACCGCGGGGCGCAGATAGGCACTCGCCGTGCTCCAGCGCTCCTGGTTTTTCTGCGTCACCTGATACTGGCCGACACCTTCCTGCGTGGCGCCGTTGAAGTCGGTCACGCGCTTGTGGCCGGCCTGCTCGCAGGCCTTCAGGAAGGCGTCGTTCAGCGGCGACGGATCGGTCTGATCGGCGACGTTGAGCGGGCCGCCGGTGCCATGGAACTCGTCGCCGCCGCGCTCGTTGTTCTCCGCCTTCTTGAAGAACGGCAGCACGTCCTGATAGCTCCAGCCTTCATTGCCGAGCTGACGCCAGTGGTCGTAGTCCCAGGCATGGCCGCGGACATAGAGCATGGCGTTGATCGACGACGACCCGCCCAGCGTCTTGCCGCGCGGCCAGTACATGCGCCGGTTGTTGCAATGGACCTGCGGTACGGTCTCGTAGCGCCAGTTGTAGGGCGAGGTTTCGCCGAGACTGGCGAACCCTGCGGGCATCTTCAGCAGGAACGAACTGTCGGCAGGTCCGGCCTCGAGCACCAGGATGCGCAGCCGGTAGTCCTCGCCCAGTCGATTGGCGATGGCGCTGCCGGCCGAGCCGGAACCGATGATGACATAGTCGTAGGTGTCGTAGAGCCTCATGTGTCGTCCCAATGTCCCGGTTCTAAGGCTGTCTGTTCTCGATCACCGTGAAGAACGGTCGGGCGGATATGGGCGACAAAAAACCGGACGCGTCCAGTGGAAATACGCTGCGCGTGACAGAGTCACCCACATTCCCGCCGATCGCATGCACTTCGCCCGCCCTGACCTCGACCACAATGTCGCAATGTCCGGGTCCGCGATTCAGGTTTTCCAGAGATGTACCGCCATCGTCGCGCGCGGCACATAGAATGTCTCCGACTCGCGGCGCGTAGTCGCGAACCGAGTGCGGGATGAAGACGGCGCCGGGCTGGCGCGTGCGCAGCACCATGCGTTCGACATAGATGGTGTGGCGTGCGTCCGGACAGAACTGGTCGCGCGGCACGCCCGCGCTCTCGATGTCCCAGGAGATGAACGCGGCCGACCACGGCACCTCGGTGTCGAGGCCGCTGAGATTGGGACGGCCGACGCTCTTCCAGTAGTCGTTGATGCGCTGGGCGGCGTCGCGTTCCTTGACGCCGGCGATCTCGGTACGCGGCTTGCCTTCGCGTGAGAAGATCATCGTCTGCTGGCCGAAGCGGAACCATTCGGCGACCGCCAGCAATACCATCGACGTCCTGGCGCTGGCTGTCGGCGGCGGCGCCTCCGGCTTCCAGCTCGACGCCGGGCAGGGGCCGAGCGGTTCGAGGTCGGCAGCCTGCTTCGGCGCGGGCGACGTCTGCGCGCAAGCGGCCATCGACAGCAGCAGCAGGAATGGAAAGTGGCGCATGGGAGGCGTGTCGAAGGGCAGCATTGCGTCGTTTCAGCCGCCGGTTCAAGGTCGCGCGCCGTGACCTTTCCCCGCCCCATCGCCGCTGTCGTGTTCGACATGGACGGCGTGCTGTTCGATACCGAGGCGCAGTACGAAAAGGCTGCGATCGCGGCGGCGCGCGAGGTCGGCATCGTCATGACCGCCGATTTTTTCCGCAGCACCGTCGGGTCGCCTTGGCCGGTCGTGCGCGGCATGCTCCTCGAGCATTACGGGCCCGATCTCGCGGTCGATGAGATGGAGGAAATTTCCCGCCGGGTCTTCCGCGAACTGACCGACAGCGCGAATATTCTGAAGCCGGGCGTACTCGAGTTGCTCGACCTGCTCGATGAACTCGGGTTGCCCCGCGCCGTGGCAACCAGTTCGTCGCGCGCGACCGTCGATCGTCATCTGCTGCATCACGAATTATCGGGCCGCTTCGTCGGCATTGCCGCGCACGGCGACTATGCTCGGCACAAGCCGCACCCCGATCCCTTCCTCAAGGCGGCCGAACTGATGGGTGTGCGGCCCGAGCACTGCCTCGCCGTCGAGGACTCCCATCACGGCGTTCGCTCGGCATCGTCGGCCGGCATGATGACGATCATGGTGCCCGATCTGCTGCCGGCAACCGACGAAATCTGCGCGCTGTGCCTGCGTGTCGCGCCCGACCTGCACGAGGTCCGGCGGATGATCACCGACTCTCGACGATGATCACGCCGCGCGGCGCGAGCGACAGAGCGACCTTGTCGCCCGACGCGAGTGGGCGGTCGACTTTCGGACAGGTGGCAAACAGCGTGCCCGCCGCCGTATCGATCGAGTATTCCATGTGCGTGCCGAGATAGCTCGCCTTCGCGATCGTGCCGGTGAGCGAGTCGGTTGCACCGGGCGCGCGATCGACGGCGATCGCCTCGGGCCGCACGGCGACCGTCGCCTCGCCGTCGCCCGAGGTCGCGTCGTCGACTTCCAGAGTGGCCTCGCCGAGGACGACCTGCACGCGGGTTGCGGAGAGGCGCCGCACGCGGCCGCGCGCCGGATTTGACTCACCCATGAAGCGCGCCAGGAACGGGGTCGCGGGGCGCTCGTAGAGCTCACGCGGGCCGCCCTGCTGCTCGATGCGGCCGGCGTTCATGACGATGATGCGGTCGGACACCGCCATCGCCTCCTGCTGATCGTGCGTGACATAGACGACCGTGAGGCCAAGGCGCTGCTGCAACTCGCGGATCTCCTCGCGCATCTGCCGGCGCAGTCGCGCATCGAGGTTGCTGAGCGGCTCATCGAACAGCAGCACCGACGGCTTCAGCACCAATGCCCGCGCCACCGCGACGCGCTGCTGCTGGCCGCCCGACAGTTCCGACGGCTGGCGCGCGGAGTATCCCTTCAGGCCGACCTGCTCCAGACCTTCCTGCGCGCGTTTCTCGGCCTCGGGCTTCGCCAGCCCCGAGCGGCGGAGCCCGTAGGCGACGTTCTCCAGCACGCTCATGTGCGGGAAGAGGGCGTAGGACTGGAACACCATGCTGACGTCGCGCTCGCTGGCGCCCAGTCGCGTGACGTCGCGCCCGGCGATCAGGATGCGGCCTTCGTTCGGCAATTCGAGGCCCGCGATCATGCGCAGGGTCGTGGTCTTGCCGCAGCCCGACGGGCCGAGCAGCGTCACCAGGGTGCCGGTCTCGACAGTGAAGTCGATGCCGGAAACGGCGGTGGTCGTGCCGTAGCGCTTCACGACCCCGCGGAACTCGACACTCATGCCCGGCCTCCACTCAGTTGCGGCGAGCGGCGACCGAGCCGACGCTCGCCGACCAGCAGCTGGATCAGCAGGATGGCCGCGAGCATCAGCACGATCAGGGCGCAGCTGTAGGCGATGGCGAGGCCATAGTCGCCGTTGATCACGCGCAGGATGATGTAGGTGGTGGCGAGCTCGTACTCCGCCGTCACGAGGAAGACGACGGCACTCACCGTCGTCACCGCCCGGACGAAGCCGTAAACCAGGGCCGCCACGACGGCGGGCCGCAGCAGCGGCAGCACGACGTAGAGAAGCGTTTGCGGCGCGCGGCCGCGCAGAGTGAGCGAGGCCTCGTCGAGGCTGCGGTCGATCTGGCTCATCGACGCCATGCCGGCGCGTACGCCGACCGGCATGTTCCGGAACACGAAGCACAGCACGATGATCAGGGCGCTGCCCGTGATCTCGATCGGCGGCACGTTGAACGCGAAGACGTAGGCGACGCCGATCACCGTGCCCGGCACGGCGAAGCTGAGCATCGTGGCGAACTCGAGCGTCGCGCGGCCGGCGAAACGCTGGCGCACCAGCAACCAGGCCGCGATCAGGCCGAGCAGGGCGGTGAGAGGGGCCGCAATCGCGGCCAGCGACACCGTTGTCCAGAAGGAATTCCAGGCCGCGCCGGACCAGATCAGCCCGTCGGGCCCGCGTTCGATCGCAAAAGCCTTGGTGTAGTGCGCCAGCGTCGGCGTGTAGTCGCGGCCCCAGACCTTCACCAGCCCGCCCATGAAGGCGAAGCCGTAGAGCAGCAGGGTAAACGCCGCCCACGGCAGGGCGATCCATTGCGCGACGCGGCGGGCGAGATCGGGCAGCGCGCTGGGCTGGCCGGAGTCGCCCTTGCCGGAGATCGTGGCGTAGGAGCGGTTGCCCACGACATGCCTCTGCAGGAAGAAGGCGCCCAGTGCGAAGGCGAGCAGCAGCAGGCCCAGCGCGGCGGCACGGCCATAGTCGAGTTGCGCGCCGACCACCGCGAAATAGATCTCGGTCGACAGCACACCGTAGTCGCCGCCGAGCACGATGGGATTACCGAAATCGGCGATGCTCTCGATGAAGCCGACCAGGAAGGCGTTGGCGAGGCCCGGCCGCATCAGCGGCAGCGACACGGTCGAGAAGGTGGTCCAGCGGTCGGCGCGAAGGGTCTGTGATGCCTCCTCGAGCGTCGGGCTCACGCCTTCGACGACGCCGATCAGCACGAGGAAAGCGACGGGTGTGAAGGCGAAGAGCTGGGCCAGGAACACCCCCTGAAAACCGTAGATCCATCGCGTCGGCGGCACGGCGAACGCCCATTCGAGGAACTGGTTCACCAGGCCGGCGCGGCCGAACACCAGGATCAGCGCCAGACCGATCACGAAGGGCGGCGTGATGATGGGCAGGACCGTCAGCACGCGCAGCGTACGCTTGAAGGCGAAGGAGGTGCGCGTGACGATCAGCGCGAAAGCGAGACCCAGCGCCGTCGTGCCGGCGCCGCAGGCCAGGGCGAGGAACAGCGTGTTCCAGGCAACGCCGCAGCGGCCGCCGCCGGTGAGGCAGCGCAGGCTCCAGATCTTCTCCGCACTCAGGCGCTCGATCATCAGCGCCGGAAGGAACGCACCGTCGCCATCCTGGAAGGCCTGCACGAGGATGCGCAGGATCGGCCAGGCAGTGAACAGCACGATCGAGGCGGTGACCGCGGTCACCGCGCCCGCGACGAAGGCGTCGCCGCCGAAGGCGCCGCGCAGCGCCAGGCCGATCGAGAACAGAGCGAGCAGGCAGACCAGAACCACCGTGCCGCCAGCGCCGATGCCGACCTGGCGGCTCTCCATTTCGCCGAACAGGTCGTTGAGCCAGCTGGCACTCCAGCCGCGCAGGCCGATGCCGAGTGCCTGGGCGGCATAGAGCGTGAGGCCGGCCGCGGCGACGCTCGCGAGGACAGTGCCGCGATGCTCGCGTCTCATCGGCATCACGCCGATCGCGATGCAGACGACGAGAGCCGCCAGGGTCGGCGCAAGCCACCATTTGCCGTGAGCGAAGATCTCGGCGATGCCGCCGGCATAGTCCTCGGACGACCAAAGGCCGGCGACCCAGTTCACTCCGGCCAGGCCTTCCTGAAGTCCGTACCAGGGCAGCAACAAAGCGGCGAGCAGGCCGGCGGCGGACCAGACCAGGATCGATCTTTCCGTCTGGCCGCGTCCGCTCATTTGAAGTGCCAGCGCGTCCCTTGCTCGGGCAGGAGAAAGCGCACGCCGAGATCGTTCTGCGCCTGCAGTTCGTCCATCATCCTCTTCTGTGGCTGCTCGCGCGTCAGCGCGTACTTGATGTGCGTGATGACGACCGGCAGATCTTTCAGCGCATCACGCTTGGCCTTCTCTGCCAGGACATGCAGGCCGTTCACCAATGTACCGACATCGAGCAAGACGGCGCGGGTGTCGTCGTGCGGATGAATCAGGTAGGCGCTGAGGTTGCCGTCCTGGATACCGCCCAGAGCCCCCAGCACCACGATGTCGAAGCCGTCGGTGGCCTGCGCGGTCTGGACGGGCAGGAGCGACGCAAGTGCGATCGCACCGACCGAGGTCCAGGAGCGCATCGCCTTGCTCATCACGGCTTGGGCAGGCTGCCCACTTCGCTGTCCCAGCGCGCGATCAGCCGCTTGCGCTCGGCGGACTTGCCGTACTTGGCCTGGTCGTAGTCGATCAGCTTCATGTCGGCGAACTTCGGTGCCTCCGGCGGCACCGGCGTCGCCTTGTTGGACGGCGCCTGGAACTGCTTGGCCTGTGCCTCGAGCTTCTGGGCCTCGGGGGTCAGCGCCCAGTCGTAGAACTTCTTGGCATTGGCGAGATTGCGCGAACCCTTGATGATGCTCATCGAACCGATCTCGTAGCCGGTTCCCTCGCACGGTGTCGCCGTCTTCACCGGAAAGCCCGCCAGCGCCTCGGTCACACCATCATGCACGAAGGAGATGCTGACGCCTGTTTCGCCGCGGGCGACGGCTTTCATCGGCGCGGTGCCCGACCGTGTGTAGGCATTGACGTTGGCGTGCATCTTTTTGAGGTAGTCGAACGCCTTCTCCTCGCCCATCAGTTGGACCAGCGTCGCAATCGCGACATAGGCAGTACCGGACGAGTTGGGATTCGCCATCTGGATCTCGCCCTTGAATTCGGGCTTCAGCAGATCGGCCCAGCAGGCCGGCGGTTTCACGCCCTTCTTGGCGAGCAGCTCGGTGTTGTAGCCGTAGCCCAGCGCGCCCATGTAGATGCCGACGGTCTTGCCGCCGGAGTCAGTGTTCTGCTTCACCGCCCAGGGCTGCAGCTCGGACATCTTCGGCGACTTGTAGATTTCCGTGAGATTTTCCTCGGCCGCCTGCAGATGCGGATCGCCGGTGCCGCCGAACCAGACATCGCCCTTGGGGTTCTGCGCTTCGGCCTTGATCTGCGCGATCGTCTCTCCCGAGCCCTTCTGCGTGATCGACACCTTCACGCCGGTCGCCTTCTGGAATTCGTTGGCGACCAGGGTGCACCATTCGGCCTGGACGGAGCAGTAGACGTTGAGCACGCCCTGCGCAGAGGCTGGCGGACTGGCCGCAACGACGCCGGCGGCGACGAGCATCCAGGCGAAGTTCCTCATGTTTCCTCCAGCGTTACGGTTTTGTAACATCCTCGCACGCTGCTGCTTGGAATTGCCAGCAGAGGATTACCAGCGACCGATGCCCCCGATCACGATGGTCGGGACGTTGGCGGTGTGACTTTGCACCGTGAAGACGTGCGATCCCGGCCGCCGGCCGGGACGTGGTGCGGTTACTTCGACGCCGGCCTTCTTCAGGCGCTCGTTGCAGGCCTCGATGTCGCCGGCGCGCCACGACAGGCCCCACAATTCGTCAGGAGCGTCGGACACGCCCTTCTTCAAATCATGCGCAATCTCGACCACGAGATCGCCGCAGCGGAAGAACAGGAGGCGCGCTCCCCAGGCGGGGGTGCTGCGGTCGAGCCGAAGATCGAGGCCGAGGCGGCCGGCATAGAAGGCGATGGCGCGCTCGGGGTTGGGCGTCCGCACCACGACATGGTCGAGCGCACTGATGGCGGCAGCATCGCTCGAGTTCAGAAAAGGCGAGGGCGGCGGGGTGTCGCCGCGCTGCACCAGTCCGATTGCCACGCCGTGCGCAGCCTCCGTCGATAGCGCGAGCCGGTCGCCGTCGCGCGCGATCGTTACGGCGCGCCGCTCGAGCAGGCGCGCCGCCTTGTCCAAATCGGCCGTGGCGAAGTTCATCGAAGTTAGGCGCGCGGTGTCGGCGCAATCCTCGATCGTCAGGCCGACATTGCCGACGCGCAAGGCGCCGTTGCTGGCCTGGCGACCGAGCAGCGTCTCGTATGCACCGACGGCGCCGGAGACGAACGAGGCGCGAAGCGTCAGGTGATCCAGCGCGGTGATCACCTTGATCAGCCGATCTTCTTGAGGTCTGCCTTGTATTGCGCGCCGCGGCGCACGTAGCTCTCGGCGCTGAGCCGCAGGCGCGTGACATTGTCCTCGCTGACCTCGCGCGCGGCTTTGGCCGGCGAACCGAAGATCACGGCACGGTCGGGGAAGCTCTTGCCTTCGGTCACCACGGCACCGGCGCCGACCAGGCTCTGTTTGCCGATCACCGACTTGTTGAGGACCACTGCCGCGACGCCGATCAGCGCGCCGTCGCCGATCGTGCAGCCGTGCAGCATGACGCAATGGCCGATCGTCACGCCCTTGCCGATGTCGATCGGGCAGCCGGGGTCGGTATGCAGCACCGAATTGTCCTGGACGTTGCTGCCATCGCCGATAGTGATCGGCTCATTGTCACCGCGCAGAACGGCACCCGGCAAGATCGAGACGTTCTCGCCCAGCCGCACGTCGCCGATGATGGTCGCCTCCGCGGCGATGTAGCAGGAGGCGGGAATGACGGGCTTCTTGTCGCCCAATTGATAAATCGCCATGGATGCCCTTCCGTTTACGTAAACTTGGAATTGACGTTAACGTAAACGTCAACTATGGTTTCGCCTATGACTGCCGCCACTGCCTCCCAGGCCGTTCCGCGCGACCTGCCACGAATCTATAGCATCGCCGAACTGGCGCGCGAGTTCGGCATCACCGCACGCACCATCCGCTTCTACGAGGACGAGGGGCTGATCAAGCCGCGGCGCCAGGGCTTGACCCGGCTCTACAGCTCGCACGACCGAGTGCGGCTGGGCTGGATCTTGCGTGGCAAGCGGCTGGGGTTCTCGCTCGCCGAGATCAAGCAGTTGCTCGACCTTTACCAGGTCGACCGCACCGGCGTGCAGCAGCTGCGCGAGCTGCTGCGCCGCAGCCGGGTCCACATCGAGGATCTCGAGCGCCGCCGCGCCGACCTCGACCAGCACATCGCCGAGTTCAAGGACGTCGAGGCGCAGGTCAGCCAGGAGCTGCGGGGCCGCGGTGCCGATCCGAACGGCGACTGACGAACAGCCGACGCCGAACTGCTACCGACGAATAGCGACTGAGGGGAAACGCCATGGCCGTTTACAAGGCACCGCTGAAGGAAATCCAGTTCGTCCTGAACGAGGTGCTCGACGTGTCGAGCCTCGCCAAGCTGCCGGGCTACGAAGACGCAACGCCTGACACCATCCAGGCCGTGCTCGAGGAGGCTGCCAAGCTCTGCGAGAATGTTCTGTTCCCGCTCAATCGGAGCGGCGATGAAGAGGGTTGCCACTACGAGAACGGCGTCGTTCGCACGCCAAAGGGCTTCAAGGAAGCCTATGACCAGTTCCGCGAGGGCGGCTGGACGGCGACAACGAACGATCCGAAGTATGGCGGCCAGGGACTGCCGGCAACCGTTGGCTTCGCGGTGACGGAGATCATCACCGCCTCGAACCAGGCGTTCGGCATGTATCCCGGCCTCAGCCACGGCGCCTACGAGGCGCTGGAGCGTCACGGCTCGGAGGAGTTGAAGAGACTCTATCTGCCCAAGCTCACCGACGGCTCCTGGTCGGGCACGATGTGCCTCACCGAGCCCCAGTGCGGCACCGATCTCGGCCTGATTCGCACCAAGGCCGAGCCGCGCAGCGACGGCAGCTACGACATCACCGGCACCAAGATCTTCATTTCGGCCGGCGAGCACGACCTCACCGAGAACATCCTCCATCTGG
>CAWUOG010000072.1:0-10985 GCA_963923875.1 uncultured Alphaproteobacteria bacterium | reverse complement strand
AACTCGCCTACCAGGGCCAGGATCTCTACAAGAAGCGCAAGGAAGTGATCGATCAGTCGATTGAGATCCTGCGCCGCCGCGTCGACGAAACCGGTACCATTGAGCCGACCATCGTCCGCCAGGGCGACGACCGCATCCTGCTGCAGGTTCCCGGCATCAAGGATACCACCGAGCTCAAGCGCAAGATCAACCAGACGGCCAAGCTCACGTTCCACCTGGTCGACGAGAACGTCGCCATGACCGGTCAGAATGTCCCGGCGAACCTGCCGGCCACCACAATGCTGGTGCCGACCCGCGAAGGCATGCAGGCGCTGCGCGCCTCCAATCCCAAGGCGTGGGAGGACATTCAGGCGGCCAACCCGCGCCTCACCGGCGAGCAGATCTGCCGGCGCTACCAGCCGCAGTGCCTGCCGGTGTTCAAGCGTGTGATCGTGGGCGGCGAGGACCTCGACGATGCCAAGTCGACCTTCGAGAACCAGCAGGGCGGCCGTCCGATCATCTCCTTCACGTTCAACTCGGCCGGCGGCCGCGCCTTCTGCAACGCCACGCGCCAGAACATCGGCAAGCGGCTGGCCATCCAGCTCGACAACGAGATCATCAGTGCCCCGGTCGTGCAGAGCGCGATCTGCGGCGGTTCGGGCATCATTACCGGCTCCTTCACCACTCAGCAGACGCAGGAACAGGCGCTGCTGCTGCGCTCCGGCGCGCTGCCGGCGACACTCACCATCATCGAGGAGCGCACTGTCGGCGCCGACCTGGGTGCCGACGCCATCCGGTCCGGCACGATCGCCGCCCTGGTCGGCACGGCGCTGGTCGTGGTGTTCATGCTGTTTGCCTACGGCCCGCTGTTCGGCGGCTTCGCCTCGATCGCCATGATGGTCAACATGCTGCTGGTCTTCGCCGGCATGTCGATCCTCGGCGCGTCGCTCACCCTGCCGGGCATCGCGGGTCTCGTGCTGACGGTCGGCATGTCGGTCGACTCGAACGTGCTGATCTACGAGCGCGTGCGCGAGGAACGGGCGAGCGGCCGTTCGGCCTTTTCGGCGCTGACCACCGGGTACGAACGGGCGCTGACGGCGGTGATCGACGCCAACCTGACGGCGCTGATCGCGGGCGTGCTGCTGTTCGGCATGGGCTCCGGCCCGATCCGCGGCTTCGCGACGTCGCTGACGCTCGGCCTGCTGACCCACCTGTTCACCGCAACCATCTTCACCCGCATGCTGCTGGCCACCTGGGTGCGCTGGCGGCGGCCGACCGAACTGCCGATCTGACGCCATGGCCATGCTCTGGAAGCCGCACCATCTGATCCGCGCCCGGACGAATTTCGATTTCCTGGGCAAGCGCAAGATCGCACTGGTGCTGTCGACGGTGATCAACGTCCTGTCGCTGGTCGCCGTATTCGTGTTCGGCCTCAATTTCGGAATCGACTTCCAGGGCGGCATCGCCATCCAGGTCCGCGCGAAGGAAGGTGCGATCCAACTCGACGAGCTGCGCAACACCACGCACGCGCTCGGCATCGGCGAGGTCACCCTGCAGGAGTTCGGTGACGCCCGCACCGCCCTGATCCGCGTGCAGCGCCAGGACGGCAACGCCGCCTGCGTGGCGCATGCCGACCAGGTGATGAAGAAGCGCGCCGGCGCCGGCTGGGGCGTCAAGTCCGGTCCGGCCAACACCGGCGACGTCGAATTCTCTGCCCCCAGCGCACTCGATTCCGTGGGCTGGCGCGATGCCGTCAGCCGTGTCGGCCTTACCGTGCAGGAACGCCTGCTGCCGCGCGGCAGCGCCAACACCGTCAAGATCGAGATGACGCCCGAGCAGCGCGCCGAATGGTGCCAGCAGGTGGCAATCAAGCTGGTCGAGGACGCGATCGGCAGCAAGTACGAGCTGCGCGGAACCGAATCGGTCGGCCCCAAGATCGGCGCCGAGCTGATGCATACCGGCATCTGGGCGGTGCTGGCGACTCTGGGCGCCATCGCCGTCTACGTCTGGGTGCGGTTCGAATGGCAGTTCGGTGTCGGCGCCCTGATCGCGCTGCTGCACGACGTGATCTCGACCATAGGCATCTTCGTGCTGTTCCGGCTGGACTTCAGCCTGACCGCGCTCGCGGCCTTGCTCACCATCGCCGGCTACTCGATCAACGACACCGTCGTGATCTTCGACCGCGTGCGCGAGAATATGCGGCGCTACAAGAAGATGGGGCTGGTCGAGCTGCTGAACTTCTCGATCAACGAGACGCTCGCGCGCACCCTCATGACCTCCGGTACGGTGTTCGTCGCGGTGCTGGCGCTGGTGCTGTTTGGCGGCCCGGTGCTCTACAGCTTCTCGATCGCCATGCTTTGGGGCGTGATCGTCGGCACCTATTCCTCGATCTGGATCGCCTCGGCGGCTCTGGTCTACATGAATCTCCGGCCCGAGCAGTTGCGCGGCGACGACGAAGACAAGGCGAAGGCGCGCGCGTGAGGCCGCCGAAGCCCGGCGGCGACAATTCCCTTGCAGGCGACAAGAGCCTGCCGACGCCGGATCCCGCGCAGGTCCAGCTCATTCGAACCTATGGTCCCGGCCGCTTCCTTATCGGCGAGCGCGAATGGCGCGAGCCCGTGCTGGTCTCGCCGGCCTTGGCGATCGCGTGGAAGGTGACGCGCGCCGAGGAACTCGTCGTCGAGACCTTGAAGGATCTGCCCGCGATCGAATTGCTGGTGGTGGGGTGCGGCGCCCGCAGCGTCTTCCTGCCGCCACCGCTGCGCGCCGGCTTCAAGGCTGCCGGTGTCGCGCTCGAGGTGGTCGACACCGGCGCGGCCTGCCGCATCTACAATGTGCTTCTGGCGGAGAGCCGTAAGGTCGGGGCGGCCCTGATCCCGCTCTGATTTCCTCCTTACCCCAACGGGGAGGAGGGGCTCTATAATAGCGTGCATGATCCCGCTCGATCTCTACCTCGCCTTCTGCGCGGCCACGGCGGTGCTGATGATCATTCCCGGGCCCAATGTTGCGCTGATCGTGGCCAACAGCGTGGCGCACGGCACCCGTTTCGGCCTGCTCACGGTCGCGGCGACCTCGACCGCGGTGGTGATCCATCTCACCCTGACGGTGCTTGGCGCGACGCTCGTGAGGGCGCGACGCTCATGAGCGCGCAGGACGAGCTGGCGGCGCTGTTCCGCCGTGCCGCCGAGCATGCCGCCCGCTATCGCGAGACGATCGCCGGGGCGCCGCAGCGTCCGCAGCAGACTTATGCCGAGGCTGCCCGCGCCTGGGACGCCCCGACGCCGGAGCAGGGCGCGCCTGCCGGCGACGTGCTCGAGGACCTGGTGAGCCGTGCCGGCCCCGGCCTGCATGCCGCGACCGGTCCGCGCTTCCACGGCTGGGTGATCGGCAATTCTCATCCTGCCGGCGTCGCCGCCGACTGGCTGACCTCGGCCTGGGGCCAGAATGCCGGCAACCACACTGCCTCGCCGGCCGCCGCCGCGGCCGAGACGGTGGTGGAGAAATGGCTGGTCGATTTGCTGCGGCTGCCCGCCGGTTCGTCGGTCGGCTTCGTGACCGGCGCCACGATGGCCAACCTGGTCGGGCTCGCGGCGGCACGTGGCGAGGTGCTGCGCCGCGCCGGCTGGGACGTCGAGCGCAATGGCCTGTTCGGCGCGCCGCCGGTCGACGTGCTGATCGGCGAGGAGGGCCACGCCACCGTCTATTCGGCGCTGCAGTTCCTGGGCTTCGGTCACGACCGGCCGATCAGGATTGCCTCTGATGCGCAGGGCCGCATGAAGCCCGCAGCACTTGGCCAGGCGCTGCCTGCGGTGAAGGGACCGGCGATCGTCGTGACGCAGCTGGGGCACGTGAACACCGGCGCCTTCGATCCCCTGGCCGAGATCGTGCCGCTCGCGCGCGCGGCAAAGGCATGGGTGCATGTCGACGGTGCCTTCGGCCTGTGGGCACGCACCAGCAAGGTCCACGCGCCTCTCGCAGAGGGTGTTGAGCTCGCCGATTCCTGGGCGGTCGACGGACACAAATGGCTGCAGACGCCGTACGATAGTGGCTTCGCCATCGTGCGCGACCGCGAGGCACACCGCCGCGCCATGATGGTCGCGGCGTCGTATCTGCCGTCGGTCGGCGCGGGCGAGCGCGATCCCTCGCATTTCGTGCCCGAACTGTCACGCCGCGCCCGCGGATTTCCGGCCTGGGCGATGATCCGCCATCTCGGCCGCGCCGGAATCGCCGAGATCGTCGAGCGCAATTGCCGCCAGGCGCGCCTGATCGCGGAGACCGTGTCGGCCGAGCCTGGCATCGCGGTGTTGAACGACGTCGTTCTGAACCAGCTCATCCTGCGCTTCGGCGACGACGACCAGCGCACGCTCGGCACCATCGATCGCCTGCAACAGGACGGTGTGGCATTCGCCGGCGGCGCCAAGTGGATGGGCAGGTGGGTGATGCGCGTTTCGGTCAGCGGCGCGTCGACCACCGACGAGGACGCGCTGCGAACCGCCCGCGCGATCGTCGCGGCCTGGAAGGCCTGAAAAGAAAAACCCCGCCGTCTCCGGCGGGGCCTTCTCCAAGCGGGACGCCGCTTGCGGTTTACTTGCGGTTCAGGATGTAGAGCACCACACCGATCGCCACCAGGCCAACCAGACCCTGGCCGCCGAACGCGCCGATGAACTTCATGATGTTGCCGGCGACGTCGCCCAGGAACTGGGTGTTGTTGCCGAACAGCAGCTGCAGGATGATCGCCAGCGCGAGCAGGGCGATGGCGATATCGGTGAATTTGACCACCATCGCCTTGGCACGATCGAACCATTCCATTTGTGTCTCCTCTCTCGGATCCGTTTCTTGTTGAGGGGGTTACTTGCGATTGAACAGGTAGAGAATGATGGCGATCGCCACCAATCCCACGACGCCGTTGCTGCCCAGCGCGTTCAGGAGCTTGATCAGGTTTCCGACCACGTCGCCCATGAAGGCGACGTTTGAGCCGAACAGCATCTGCAACACGACGCCGAGGGCCACGAGCAGAAGGCCGAGCTCTGTGATCTTGACGATCCAGGCTTTGGCCTTGTCCATCAGTTCCATGAGAGTTTGTTCCTCCGGTTAGCGCCGGGAATCGAACGTTCCCTGACAGGCTCTACGAGCTTTTGAAGCTTGAGCGGACGCGGACCACGCCAAGAGAGGTCGCTACGGGCCTTCGACACCGGACCGTGCTTCCCTCCTCGTGGAAGCGGCAGGCGGACTCCCCATTTACAAAGTGTAATTATTTTGCGCGGTGCGCGCAACTAATAGTGTGGGACAATGAATTGCACACCAGATGCTGTTATCGAATGCGAATCGCCTATTCGGCAACGAAAACGGGGCCCCGTAGGGCCCCGTCTCGACGTTCTCGAAAACAGCCGGGTCGTTCAGACAGGCATGTTCTGCTGCGCGACCATGCAATAGAGCATGCCGATCGAGAACATGGTGTTGAAGCGGCTGGCATAGAGCGCGGGCTTGGCGGCAGCGGCCTTCTCGGCGTCGGTCGCCTGCACGAGACCCAGGATCTTCTGCTGGTTCGGCCAGATGATGAACCAGACGTTGAACGCCATGACCAGCGCCATCCACATGCCGGTGCCGATCATGATGAAGCCCTTCTGGAACATCAGGGCCTGCAAGACGTAGCCCTGCATCCAGGCCAGCAGCAGCCCGGTGATGACGGTCGCGAGCGCGGCGTAGCGGAAATAGAAGAGCACGTTCGGCGCGATGAACTTGGTGATCGCGCTGCGGTTCTCGGCCGGGATGCTCGGCATGGTCGGCACCTGCACGAAGTTCAGGTACCAGAGAAGGCCGATCCACAGCACGCCGCTCACAACGTGCAGCCAGCGCATGGCGAAGGTTGCCCAAGCGTGGTCGATGCGGGTCATCTGTCCGGTGACGCCGCCGATGACCAGCATGATGACGACGAGCAACACCACGCCGGCGATGACCGTGTTCCTTGGCGATGTGAAGATGGCGCCCATGTCGGGTATCCCCTTATCTTGTTGATGGTATTGGCGAATTTCGAACGTCCTATTGTAATGCTTGAATCCCGTGCGTTCAACGGTCGCAGAGGACCTTTGAGGTTGATCAATGCCTGACCCGGCCGGCTCCCCCGGCGCGCCCTTCTTCCGCGCCCCAGACGACTCGCACCGCTATGTGCTGGACGTCGTGCGGCGTGCCGACCGCGAGCGCTTCCTTGCGGCCTTGTTCGCACCGCAGCCCGAGCGCAGCGGCCTGCTGGCCCTGCTCGCCTTCGATCACGAGCTCGCCCGCACCCGCCATGTCGCGCGCGAGCCGATGCTGGCGCGCATACGCCACGAATGGTGGCGCGAGGCGGCCGGCGAAGCCGCGGGCACCGCAAAGCCGCGCGCCCAGCCCGTCGTGGAATCGCTCAGCGAAACCGCCCGACGGCACGGCCTCACCGCGTCTGCACTCGTGGCCCTGATCGACGCGCGCGAGGAGGAGATCGACGGGCCGCTCGATGTCCTGCGGGCCGGCCATGCGCTGGCGGACCTGCAGCTCGCGGTGCTGGGCGTGACCGACACGGCCACGCGAGACGTCGCGCGGAAAATCGCTGCGGCCTGGCTGATGGGCGAGGGGCCCGAGCGCAACGCTCTCGTGGCCGAAGCGCGCGCGGCGCGGGCTTCGGTCGACACCAGGGCGCTGCCCCTGCTGCTGCCAGCCCTGTCGCTCAGCGGCACTCCGGCCTGGGCGACGCCGATCCGCTATTGGTGGGCGGCAACTCGGGGCAGATACTGAGACCAACGAAGGGAGGCACCGTGGCGCGCGCGAAGGCAAACGGCATCGAGATCGAGTACGAGACCGCCGGCGACAGGAAGAATCCGGCGCTGCTGCTGGTGATGGGCCTGGGCGCGCAACTCACGATCTGGCCGGACAGGCTGTTCCACGGCCTGGCCGACAAGGGCTTCTTCGTCATCCGCTACGACAATCGCGACGTCGGGTTGTCGACCGACTTCGGCAAATGGGGGCCAGCCAACATTCCCGCCGCCCTGCAGGCGGCGATGAAGGGCGAGAAGGTCAGCGCTCCCTACCTGCTCGACGACATGGCGGCCGACGCGATCGGACTGCTCGATTCGCTCGGCATCGAGACGGCACACATGGTCGGCGCCTCGATGGGCGGCATGATCGTGCAGCTCGTGGCGGGCAAGTACCCGCAGCGCACGCGCTCGATGGTGTCGATCTACTCGACCTCGGGGCGCCGCGGCCTGCCGCAGGGCAAGCCCGAGGCGCTCGCCATGCTGGGCTCGGTGCCGGAGAACGACACGCGCGAGGCGCGGGTGAGGCACGGCATGAAGCTGCGCCAGACCATCGGCAGCCCGGGCTTTCCCACGCCCGAGGCCGAACTGCGCGCCCTGGTCGAGAAGAACGTCGATCGTCGATGGTATCCCGAAGGCGTCGGCCGCCAGTACGTCTCGGTGATGGCGTCGGGCGATCGGGTCGAACTGCTCAAGACCGTCAAGGCGCCGACCCTGGTGCTGCACGGCGAGGAAGACCCGCTGCTGCCGGTCGAGTGCGGCCGCGACGTCGCGCGCCTTGTGCCGGGCGCCGAGATCGAGACGATCGCGGGCTGGGGCCACGATTTCCCGCCGCAGCTCGTGCCGCGGCTGGTCGATCGCATTTCCGGCTTTTGCCGGGGCAAGTAACGAAGAGAAGTGACTGAGGGGAAGCGACGATGAAGTTCGGCATCTTCTACGAACATCAGTTGCCACGGCCGTGGGGACCGAAGAGCGAGTACCAGCTGCTGCAGGACTCGCTGACGCAGATCGAGCTCGCGGACCGGCTGGGCTACGACTACGCCTGGGAGGTCGAGCATCACTTCCTCGAGGAATACTCGCACTCCTCGGCGCCGGAGGTCTTTCTCGGCGCGGCCAGCCAGCGCACCAAGCGCATTCGTCTCGGCCATGGCGTGATCCAGCTCACGACGAATCAACCGCATCGTGTCGCCGAGAAGGTCGCCACCCTCGATCTGCTGTCGGGCGGCCGCGTCGAACTCGGCATGGGCGAAGCGGCCGGACCGGCCGAACTGCATCCCTTCGGCATCCGCGTGCGCGACAAGCGCGAGCGCTGGGAGGAGGCGGTGAAGGCCATCGTGCCGATGTTCACGCGCGACAGCTGGGAGTTCCATGGCCAGTACTACGATTTTCCCGCGCGCAACGTGATCCCCAAACCGATGCAGAAGCCGCATCCGCCGCTCTGGGTCGCGTGCTCCAACATCGCGACCATCGGCAAGGCGGGCGAGTGGGGCATGGGCGCGCTGGGCTTCACCTTCGTCACGCCCGAGGCGGCACGCGCCTGGGTGCACAAGTATTACAACAACCTGCTCAACAACGCGCAGAAGCTCGCCGACTATCCGAGCAATCCCAACGTCGCGATGGTCTCGGGCTTCATGTGCGCGCCGACCGACGAGGAGGCGCAGGCCAAGGCCGCCGGCTGGACCTTCTTCATCTTCGCGCTGAGCTATTACGGCCGCAAAGGCGTCGATGCGCCGGGTACGTCGGATCTCTGGAAGGAGTACCAGAGCTGGAAGGGCGGGCCGGAGGAAAAGAAGGCGCTCGAGTCGGGCCTGATCGGATCGCCGGAAACCATCCGCCGCAAGCTCCGGCAATTCCAGGCAAGCCGCGTCGACCAGGTGATCCTGCTCAACCAGGCCGGCAAGACCAGCCACCAGGACATCTGCGAGTCGCTGGAACTGTTCGCGAAGGAAGTGATGCCCGAGTTCCACGCCGCCGAGGCCGAGCACGCGCAGTGGAAAGCCAGGGTGCTGGCGCGCGAGATCTCGCTCGAGGACCTCGACACCACGCCCTACGATATCTTCAGCCACCAGAACGAACACATCGTGCGGCTGACGCCCGAGCAGCTGAAGCAGAAGATGGCCGAAAAGGAAGCGGCGGCGAAGGCGAAGAAGACGGCGTGATGCCCGGATGAAGACGGTTCCCGTCCTGATCGCGGGCGGCGGGCCGGTCGGCATGACGCTGGCCCGTACGCTGGCGAAGTTCGGCGTGCGCTGCCTGCTGGTCGAGCGCCAGCCCTCGACCACCCGGCATCCCAAGATGGACATTACCAACGGCCGCTCGATGGAGCTGTTCAGGCGCATCGGGCTCGCCGACAAGTTGCGCGCCGTGGCGGTGCCGGAGCAGAACAATTTCGATGTCGCGTGGATCACCACGCTGGCCAAGGGCCGCGAACTGCACCGCTTCCGCTATCCGTCGGTGGCGGAGAAGCGGGCGGAAATTCTGGCTCGCAACGATGGCACGCAGCCGCGCGAACCCGCCATGCGCGTCTCCCAGGTGATGATCGAGCCCGTCCTGCGCGAGTCCATCGTCAACGATCCTCTGGTCGACGCGCGCTGGGGCGTGGCGTTCGAGGATTTCACCCAGGACGATCAGGGTGTGACCTGCACGCTCCGCACCGTCGCCACCGGCGCGACCGAGCAGGTGCGTTGCGACTTCCTCGCCGGCTGCGACGGCGGCAATTCGATCGTCCGCGAGAAGCTCGGCATCGGCCTCTCGGGGAAGGCCAATGTCGCGCACCGCTACATGGTGCATTTCCAGTCCGAGGCGCGCGACGTCCTGCAGGCCTACGGGATTGCCTGGCACTACCAGAGTGCCATGGGCACGTTGATCGCGCAGGACGACAGGGACACCTGGACCCTGCAGATGCGCATGCCCAATGATCCGAATACCGACCCCAACAGCGTCCTCGACGAATGGGTCGGCACGAGCGACTTCGCGCGAAAAATCCTGGTCGCCAATCCCTGGTTCACCAATCTGCTGCTGGCAGACCGGTATGCCAGTGGCCGTGTGTTCCTGGCCGGCGATTCGGCGCACCAGTACATCCCGACCGGCGGCTACGGCATGAACACCGGCATCGGCGACGCGATCGATCTCGGCTGGAAGCTCGCCGCCGCGATCAAGGGCTTCGGGGCTGCGACTCTGCTGGCGTCCTACGAACGTGAGCGCCGGCCGGTCGGCTATCGCAACCGGCAGGCTTCGGAGCGCCACACCGGCGTGCGTATCGCGATCGCCGAGCTCTACCGGAGCGAACGGGATCTCGACGCTCTGGCGCGCGGCATCGCCGCCCTCGGCAACGCCGAGAACGAAAGCTGGGGCGTCGAGTTCGGCTACCGCTACGACGGCGTCGAGCCCGATCCGCTGTGCTACGAGCCGACGACCGCGCCGGGCGCGCGGCTGCCGAGCGTCGTTCTGGCCGACGGCAGCTTTCTCTACGATCATCTCGGGCCGTGGTTCACCCTGCTCAGCTTCGGCGGCGCCGATCCGTCCCCCGTGATCGACAGTTCGCCCGCGCCGCTCGCGACGGTCATGGTCGACGATCCGGCCATTGCCCCGGTCTACGAGGCGAAGCTCGTTCTCGTCCGCCCCGACACCCACGTCGCCTGGCGCGGCGACAGCTGCCGTGACGGCCGCGCGGTGTGGCAGGCGGTGCTGTCATGAAGGTCATCGTCATCGGTGGCGGCATCGGGGGCCTCTCGGCTGCCCTGCACCTGTTGCGCGCCGGAATCGACGTCACGGTCTACGAGCAGGCGCCGCGCATCAGCGAGATCGGCGCCGGCATCCAGATCAGTCCCAATGCTTCGCGGCTGCTGCATCGGCTCGGCTTGCGTCCCGCGATGGACCGGGTCGGCGTCTTTCCCCAGGCGATCCACCAGCGGCGCTGGGACGATGGCCGCACGCTCCAGCATGCGCCGCTCGGGCCCGAAGTCGAGCGCGCGTTCGGCGCACCCTACTACCATTTTCACCGCGCCGATCTTGCCAACCTGCTGGCCGACGCGCTGCCGGCCGGGCGGGTCCGCGTTTCGCACCGGCTGGTCGGGCTCGAGGAGAAGGCCGACAAGGTCGTGGCGCGTTTCGAGAACGGCGCCAGCGTCGAAGCCGACGTGCTGATCGGCGCGGACGGCATCCATTCGAAGGTGCACGCGCTGGTCTTCGGGCCGGAGAAGGCGCGCTTCACCGGCTGCG
>CAWUOG010000071.1:0-11045 GCA_963923875.1 uncultured Alphaproteobacteria bacterium | reverse complement strand
GGGCAAGGAGGAAACCATGGACTTCACCGGAAAGGTTGCGCTCGTCACCGGCGGCGGCGCGGGCATCGGGCGCGCGGCCTGCGCTGCGTTTGCCAAGCACGGCGCCAAGGTGGTGGTGGTCGACCGCGACGGCGCAGCGGCCGAGGCGACGGCGGGCATCGTTCGGCAGGCCGGCGGCGAGGCGATCGCGGTGACCGCAGACGTCACGAAGTCGGCCGACGTGAAGGCCTACGTGAAGGCGACGCTCGACAAGTTCGGCCGCATCGACTGCTTCTTCAACAATGCCGGCATCGAGGGCAAGGTCGCGCACACCGCCGACTATGACGAGGCGGTGTTCGATCAGGTGATCAGCGTCAACGTGAAGGGCGTGTTCCTGGGCCTCCGCCACGTGCTGCCCGAGATGATCAGGCAGAAGAGCGGCGCAGTGGTGAACACCGCCTCGGTCGCAGGCCTGACCGCGACGCCCGGCATGCCGGCCTACGTCGCCTCCAAGCACGCCGTGCTCGGCCTCACCAAGGCGTCGGCCGGCGAAGTGGCACGTCAGGGCATCCGCATCAACGCCGTCTGCCCTGGCCCGGTCGACACCCGCATGATCCATTCGCTGGAGCAGCAACTGATGCCGGGAGATCCGGCGAAGGTCGAAGCCGCCTACAAGTCGGCGCTGCCGACCGGCCGCTACTCGACGGCCGAGGAGGTCGCCAACATGGTGCTGTTCCTGTGTTCGGACCTCGCCTCGAACACCACCGGCGGCCAGTTCGTGGTCGATGGCGGCCGCAGCGCGACCGGCGGCGCGGTGACCAACAGCGTGCCGGTCAGGTGAGTCTTCCCCATTCAGATGGGGAAGTGCCCGCGTCATACGCGGGCGATGGGGTCATGGGCCACACGAACTCATGACCCCTCCGTCGTCGTATGACGACGACACCTCCCCCGATGACGGGGGAGGAGGCTCTACCCCATCCGCTGCCGGCCGGGACGGCCGGGCATGTCCTCGGCGATCGCGGCGGGCGTGAAACCGTCGCGGCCGGGCACGTAGGAGCGGTTGGTCTGCTGCGGGTTCCGGTTGATCAGCGGCCGCGCGAACATCGGGTGCGTCATGCTGCGGATTTCGTGTTCGATCTCGAACAGCTTCTTGCCGGTCTTCAGGTCGGTGATGTCCTGGAAGCGGTACTGGTAGCGGTTGCTCTCCTCGCTCACCAGGCCGCGCTCGAGCAGCCGGTCGTGCGGCTTCGAGAAATTCGCGACATAGACCTGGATGTGATGGCCGTCATAGGCCGGCAGCTTCTCTTTGGTCTCGCGGAAGATCAGCTCCTGGTCCTGGCCGACCGAAATGTGGGCCGCGCCGTCCTTCACCGAGGTCATGGTGTCGAAGATGGCGGCGTAGAACTCGGCGATCCCCTTGGCCGCGCCGACCGGCACGTCGAACTCGACATAGGCCATGCCGAGCTCCATGCGCTCCATCGGATCGTGGCAGCGGATGGTGTTGCCCCACGGGCAGGTCGTTTCGACGAAATCGTTGTGCTCCTTGAAGCCGAACGCGGTGCCGGCGAGCGGCTTGGTCATGCGCTCGAGCCGCTGCAGCAGCTGGCCGCGATCCGGAGTCACGAGACCGACCTTGCCACGCAGCACCTGCGGCTTGCCGGTCGGCAGGTGGAACTGGCTGCGGCCGACATTGACCCACATGTTGTCGGTGCTGGTCATCATGTAGGGATCGCGCGTCAGGCCGAGTGCGCTCATGTAGTAGAGCGTCGCGGGGCGCTGGTCCTCGACCTGCACGTTGACATGCTCGAGCGCCACGATGTTGCCGAGGTCTTCCGCGGCACGGTCGAATTGGCTGGCCATCCTTGCCTCCGGGTGAATGCCCGGACATTCTAGCGTCAATTGAGGGCCAGAATCACAAGAGAGGAACGCCTGATGATCTTCGAGATGAGGACATACCTGATGAAGCCGGGGAGCATCCCCGAGGTCGAGAAGCGCTTCGGCGAGGGCCTGCCGGCCCGGGCGAAGCTGTCGCGCTTCGGCGGCTTCTGGCGCACCGAGGTCGGCACGCTCAACCAGATCATCCATGTCTGGCCGTACAAGGACCTCAACGAGCGTGAGGCGATCCGCGCCAAGGCGATCGAGACCGGCGTGTGGCCGGTCAAGATCCAGGAATTCGTCGTCGCGATGGAGAGCAAGATTCTTTACGCCGCGCCATTCTCGCCGCATTTCGAGCCGGGCGAGCACGGCAACATCTACGAGTTCCGCACCTACACTTTCGAGGTCGGCTCGATTCCCAGGGTGATCGAGCGCTGGGGCAAACACATCGCCAAGCGAACCGAACTTTCGCCGCTGATCTTCGCCGGTCACACCGAGATCGGTCCGCTCAACCAGTGGGTCCATGTCTGGGCCTACAAGAACATGGGCGAGCGCGAGCGCATCCGGGCCGAGGCGGTGAAGGCCGGCATCTGGCCGCCGCCGCGCGATCCCAGCGTGACAATGCTCAAGATGGAGAGCACGCTCACGGTTCCCGCCAGCTGGTCACCACTGCGCTGAGTCAGCGCACAAAGAACGACTCGGTAAGGAGGCCTTCGATGCCCGTCACCATTCGACAGGTCGGACCCTGCTTCGCAGGCGAGGTCTCGGGCATCGACATGCGCAAGCCGATGACCGCGGAAGAAGTCGCGGCCATCCATGCCGGCATGGACAAGTATGCCGTCCTGGTTTTTCGCGACCAGGACATCGACGACGCCCAGCAACTCGCCTTCACCCAGAGCCTGGGCGACATCGAGCACGCGATCGGCACGAGCCTGCGCGCCGCCAACGAGACGCGCCTGCCGACGACCTTCGCCGACGTCTCCAATCTCGACAAGGACAACAAGCCCTACGCCCGCGACGACCGGCGGCGGCTGTTCGCAATCGGCAATCGGCTATGGCACTCGGATTCCTCGTTCAAGGTGATTCCCGCCAAGTACTCGCTGTTGCACGCGGTCAGCATCCCGTCCAAGGGCGGCGACACGCAGTTCGCCGACATGCGTGCGGCCTACGATGCGCTCGACGAGGAGACCAAGGCGCTGGTCCAGGACATGGTGTGCGAGCACAGCCAGATGTACTCGCGGCAGGTCATCGGTTTCACCGACTTCACCGATGAGGAGCGCGAGCGCTTCCGCCCGGTCCGGCAGTGCATGGTCAGGACGCATCCCGTCACCGGACGGAAGTCGCTCTATCTCTCCAGCCATGCCGGCGAGATCGTCGGCTGGCCGATGCCCGAGGCACGCGGCTTCCTGCGCGACCTGATCGAGCATGCCACGCAGCGCGAGTTCGTCTACACGCACAAATGGCGGCTGGGCGACCTCGTGATGTGGGACAACCGCCAGACCATGCACCGGGCGCGGCCCTTCCCGGCCCACGAGCCGCGCGACATGCGCCGCACGACCCTGATGGGCGATGCGCCGACGGCCCGGCAGGTCGATACGCGGGTCGCCGCGGAATAGGTAAGCGCTCCTCGCCATTCAAATGGGGAGGAGGATTTACGCCGCCCTCAGGAACTCCGTCACGGCCTGCTCGGCATCGCGACGGCCGATCGCCTTGGTGAGGTCGTGGTCCATGCGCGGCAGCACCAGCACCCGGGAGCCCTTGTAGGGCGCGAGCTTCTCGCCTTGCGGCCCGAACTCGCGGGCGAAGGCGTCGATCTCCAGGTCGCCCGGCGAGAACAGGAACAAGGCTCGACCGCCCTGACGGGTCAGCCTGGTCATCGCCTGGACCGGGAAACTCTGTTCCCGGATCAGGCCGAGCTTGCGACCGAGGGCCTGCGACTTGCCGACGATCTGGCGTCTTGCATGGTTGATCACCGACCGCACCAGCGTTCGAACGTTCGAGCGTCCGCTCAGCAACGTCTTCCAGCTGCCGATGCTGAACAGTTTGCGGCCCACGACGGTGGCCGAGGTGCCGCGGTTCTCGAGGAAGTCGAGCACATTGCGAGTCGGCAACTGGAACAGCGGCAGGTTGACCAGCAGCAGGCGCGACAGCCGCGGATCGGCCAGGGCGGCATGGAATGCATGGTAGGCGCCGGAGCAGAGACCCAGCATGGCGAAGCGGCGGAAGCCCTCGCTCTCGAGCGCATCGAGGGCGGCGCGAATGTCGGGCAGCCGGTCGGTGAAGGTGTGGGTGAGCAGGTTCTCCTTGCCCGGCGGGCCGATACTGTCGCCGAGGCCCGCGAAGTCGAAACGCAGGCAGGCGATGCCGTGCCTCGCCAGGTAGCGCGCGAAGTCGACGTTCTGGCGCGCCGCGCCATAGTGCGGGTCGCGACCGCCATTGCCGATCAGCAGGACCTGGTCGGTGGCCCCCTGCGCCGGCCGGCTCAGGACGCCGAACAAGTTCGGGCCGAACCAGAACGGCGTCTCGACGGTGCCCGCCGGCGTGAGCTTCATCTCCGGCGGCGGCGGCCTGGCCTCGATCGGCGTTGCCGGCAGGGCGCGCTTCAGCCAGGCCATGACGTGGGTGAAGTCGGCGAGTGCATTCTCGTCGATCACGTTGTGGCGCATCAGCGGCACCAGCCCGTCCCAGCCGAGGCGTTCGGCGTCCACACCCGCTGTCTTCCAGGCCGTGACGCACTCGTCGATCTGCCGCGCCTCGGGCCTCACGAACAGGGCCGCCTTCAGGCCAGCCGGCAGCGCGGCCTTGCGCAGGTCGACAGCGGCGATGGCGTCGAGCGTCGCGGCGCTGAACAGGAACTCGCGAATGTCGAGATCTTCACCGCGCGTGGACGTCTTGCCGCTCTGCAGGTCGGCCTCGAGGATCATTTCGCGCACATAGGTGCGGCCGCTGACGACCGGCTCGAACAGCAGCAGGCCTGCCGCATCGGAGCGCTTGCTGGCCGCGAGGGTCGCGAGCGTGGCGCCGGCGCGCAGGCCGCAGAACACCAGCCGCGTCACGCCGGTCGTCGCCTTCAGCCAGTCGGCGGCTCGGTCGATGCTCGCGAGCCAGGCCTGCCAGTGGCCGCCGGCGGCCGCGACAGCGTCGTCCAGCGAATCGCCGGTACCGGGATAGTCGAAGCGCAGCATCGGATAGCCTGCGTCGGCGAGTTCGTCGCCCAGCAGCCGAAACGAACAATGCGCCAGCAGTCCGTCGCGCATCAGCCCCTGGCAGACCACGACGCCGACATCGCCCGCGGCCGCCCCTCGCGTGCCGGGGACGGGGGCATGCAGCCAGCCAAAGCAGTCGTTGAAAGTGACGGGAATCATTAGGAGCGGATCATGCTGCCGGTCGCGCCATCAGCCGCGACCACACTTGTTACACTCGCATTGAAGATAATTGCACGGTATACTAAACGTCAGTAATTAAACAGAAATTTCTACCGATCCGCCAGGAGCCACCGTTGACCGCCTCCGTTCAATCCCGCGTCCGTACCGTTCTCAAGAATGCGGGTTGCCTCCAGGTGGACGTCGATTCACTGGCCGACGATGCCGACCTCTACGCGGCCGGCCTGAACTCGCACGCAACGGTGAACCTGATGCTGGCGCTGGAAGACGCCTTCGACATCGAACTGCCCGATCGACTGCTGCGCCGCACCACCTTCGCTTCGGTCGGCGCGATCGCCAAGGCGCTGGGCGAGGTCGGCGTGCAGGACGGCGCATGACCGCGGGGCTCGCCGCTGCCCGCGCGGCGGGCGTGGAGATGGCCGCACGCCATGCCGACGATGTCGATGCCCGGGCGCGCTTCCCCCGGGAAGCCTTCGCCACGCTGAAGGAGCAAAAGCTGCTCGGCCTGCTGGTGCCGGTGCGCGACGGCGGCGCCGGTGCTTCGCTGGCCGACGTCGTGTCGGTCTGCCACGCGCTCGGCCAGGCCTGCGCCTCGACGGCGATGATCTACGCCATGCACCAGATCCAGGTCTGGTGCATGGTGCGCCACGGCGCCGACAGCGCCTGGCACCGCGCGTTCCTCAAGCGGCTGGCGCGCGAACAGCTGCTGATGGCCTCGGCCACCTCCGAGGCGGGCATCGGCGGCGACGTGCGCTCCAGTATCTGCGCCGTCGAGGAAAAGGACGGCCGCTTCGCCTTCGAAAAGCAGGCGACGGTGATCTCCTACGGCGCCGATGCCGACGGCATCATGGCCACCGCGCGGCGTACGCCGCAGTCGCCGGCGTCGGACCAGGTGATCGTCGTGCTGCCGAAATCGTCCTATCGGCTCGAGCACCTGCAGAGCTGGGACACATTGGGCATGCGCGGCACCTGCTCCGACGGCTACCACCTGAAGGCCTCGGGCGAGACGGCGCAGATCGTGCCGATGCCCTACGCCGACGTCTCGGCCCAGACCATGCTGCCGACCTCGCATCTGGTGTGGAGCGCGGTGTGGCTGGGCATCGCCAGCGATGCCGTTGCCCGCGCCCGCGCCTTCATCCGTGCCGAGGCTCGCAGGAATGCGGGCACCACACCGATCGGCGCGACCCGGCTCGCCGAGGCGGCGCAGACGCTCAAGACGATGAAATCCGGCCTGCGCGATTCGCTGCGGCAGTATGAAGCCGCCCTCGCCGAGCCGGACCAACTGCAATCGCCGCACTTCGCGGTGGCCATGAACAATCTCAAGATCGGTTCTTCGCGGCTGGTCGTCGAGGTGGTCAACCAGGCCATGCTGGCCTGCGGGCTGAACGGTTACCGCAACGATTCGCCGTTCAGCCTGTCACGGCACCTGCGCGACGCCCATTCCGCGCAGCTGATGGTCAACAACGACCGCATTCTTGCCAACACTGCGCGCCTGCAGCTCGCGCTGCGCGAGGAGCCGGAGCTTTTCCAGTGACCGATCTTGCCCAGGCCCAGCAAGCCTACCGCGACGAACTGCTGCGCGCCGGCCTGCTGATCTCCATGGGTGTCGACGGTCTCTATGGCCGCAGCGGCACGTTCGAACACGTGATCGAGCGTATCAACGCCGCCTTCTCCGCCGTGGGCGACCCAGACGGCCCGGAAGTCATGCGTTTCCCGCCCGGCATCGGAAAATGGCAGCTCGAAAAAAGCGGCTATCTCAAGAGCTCGCCACAGCTTGCCGGCACCATCCATAGTTTCTTCGGCGGCGACCGCGAGCATCGCACCATGGTCGAGCTGATCGAGAAAAAGGGCGACTGGACGGCCGGACAAAAGACCACCGAAGTCGCGCTGGCGCCGGCTGCCTGCTACGGCGTCTATCCGGCGATCGCCGCCCGCGGACCACTGCCGGCCGACGGCGCGCTGGTCGACGTCTACACCTATGTGTTCCGCCACGAGCCGTCGATCGATCCGGCGCGCATGCAGATGTTCCGCCAGCGCGAACACGTGCGACTCGGCACCGCCGACCAGGCGCTGGCCTTCCGCAAGCTCTGGATGGAGCGCGGACAGGCGCTGATCGGCGCCATCGGCCTGCCCTTCGCGGTCGACGTCGCCAATGATCCGTTCTTCGGCCGTACGGGCAAGCTGCTGGCGTCCAGCCAGCGCGAGGAAAGTCTCAAGTTCGAGCTGCTGGTACCCATCACGTCGAGCGAGCAGCCGACCGCCTGCGTGAGCTTCAACTATCACCGCGACTTGTTCGGCGCCGGCTGGGACATCCACACCGCCGACGGCGCACTCGCCCACACGGCTTGCGTCGGCTTCGGCGTCGAGCGCATCGCGCTCGCCCTGTTCAAGCACCATGGCTTCGCGACGGCCCGGTGGCCCGACAAGGTCCGCGATGTCCTCGGCCTCTAGGGTCGGCACCGGCCCCGTCGATCTGCTGGGCCTCGACGAGGCGACCTGGCGGCCGCACGCGCTGCATGCCGCCGACCGCACCTGGGTCGAGACGAACTGTTACATCGACGTCTGGACCGAACTGCTGCCCGCCCTCGGCCATCCCCCCGAGGCGGCGCTGCCCTTCACCGTGCGGCAGGATTTCGAAGGCGACCACTTCACCTTCTTCAAGTATCCGCTGGAGGATCTGCAGGCGCTGTTCGGGCTCTCGGTGCAGGAACTCGCGATCTACGACTCGGTCGAGGCCCATACGCTGGAGCAACTCGGCCGTGGCCATCCGGTCCTGATCGAGGTCGACAGTCACTGGCTGCCCGATGCCGGGCCGACCTATCGAAAAGGTCACGTGAAGACCACGGTGGCGGCGGTCGCGATCGACCCGGCGGCACGCCGCTTTGGCTACTTTCACAACACCGGTTTCCATACGCTGCAGGGCGCCGACTACGACGGTCTGTTCCAGCCTCCCGGGGCGCCCGGCATGTTCCCCTACTGCGAGTTCGTGAAGCGTGACGGCCCGGGACTGACAGACGAGGCGCTGACCAAGGCCTCGCTCGGCCTGCTGAAGCATCACCTGGCGCTGCGGCCGAAGGCGAACCCGGTCGCGGCCTGGCGGGCCGCGCTGCCGCAGCATCTGGAGAAGCTCGCCGCACGCGACATGGACTACTTCCACCTCTACGCCTTCAACCTGCCGCGCCAGCTCGGTGCCAATTTCGAGATGCTGGGCAGTTATGTTTTCTGGCTGGCTGAGCGGGGCGTACCCGGGCTGTCGGACGTCATGACCGCCTGCCGGCGCATTGCCGAAGGCGCCAAAGCCGTGCAATTCCAGCTCGCGCGCATGGCCAATCGGCGCAAGTTCGATGCGGCCCGCCTCGAACTCGAGCCGATCGAGAAGGACTACGCGGTCGTTCTGAGCGTTCTCGCCGGGCGGTTTGGCTGATGCCGATACGGTCGGTCACCGGGCAGCGCATCGCTCGCCTCGGCGACGGCTGGCGACTGGCCATGACCGAACCCGGCGTCGCCGCGACGCCGACCGCTCTGCCGGCCGCCCTCGACTGGGTCCCGGCCATGGTACCGGGTACCGCGGCGCAAGCGCTGCAGGCTGCGGGACGCTTCAGCGCCGCGGCGCCTCATCCCCTGCACGACAAGGACATCTGGTACCACGTGCCCCTGAACGAACGGGGGCCGCGCACCCTGCGGTTCGAAGGGCTTGCGACCTGCGCCGAGGTCTGGCTGAACGCCAATCGGCTGCTCGAGTCGGCGAACATGTTCCGCACCCACGAGATCGACGTCGAGTTGGCCGGCGACGACCACCTGTTCATTGTCTTTCGCTCGCTCGACAAGGCGATCGAGAGCCGGGTGGCCGAGAAGCGCGGCGGCCGTGCGCGCTGGCGGACCAGGCTGGTCGAGAACAACGGGCTGAGGCTGGTGCGCGCCACCCTGCTGGGCCACATGACCGGCTGGCAGGCCGCGGTGCACGCGGTCGGGCCGTGGCGGCCGATCAGCCTGATCGAACAGTCGCCGCTGGCGCGGGTGCGTGCCCACGATTTGCAGGCAACTCTCGAGGGCGACGATGGCGTGCTCAAGCTGACGCTCGAGCTCGATCGTCAGGGCTTGCGGCCGGCGGCGGTGCTGCACGCCGGCAGCCATAGTGCATCGCTGACCTGGGCCGGCAACAATCGGGTCGCCGGGACGCTGCGCATCCGCAAGGTCGACAAATGGTGGCCGCGCACCCATGGAGCGCCGACGCTCTATCCGGTGCGGCTGCGGCTGGGTGAGATCGAAGTCGATTTCGGCATGGTCGGGTTCCGCTCGATCGCGCTCGATCGCGACGACAGGAATTTCGCGCTCAAGGTCAACGGACAACCGGTCTTCGCCCGTGGCGCGTGCTGGAGCGCATCCGATCTCGTGTCGCTGGCCGGTGACCGCGCCAGCGTCGAACCATGGCTGAACCTCGCTGCCGATGCGCACATGAACATGATCCGGGTCGGCGGGACCATGGTCTACGAGAGCGAGGACTTCTTCACGCTCTGTGACGAACTCGGCCTCATGGTCTGGCACGACTTCATGTTCGCCAACATGGACTACCCCGTCGCCGACGAGGCCTTCCGGACCGAAGTCGACCTGGAAGCGCGCCAATTCCTGCATCGTACCCAGGGCCATCCCTGCCTCGCCCTCGCTTGCGGCGGCAGCGAGGTTGCCCAGCAGGTCGCCATGCTCGGCCTGCCGCCGGAGCTGTGGACCGGCCCGCTCTATGAGGATCTGCTGCCCAAGGCCGTCGCCGCCGTGCGGCCGGACGTGCCCTATGTCGCGCACTCGCCGGGTGGCGGCGACCTGCCCTTCGCGACCGACGCCGGCGTGTCGCACTACTACGGCGTTGGCGCCTACAGACGACCGCTCGAGGATGCGCGCCGGGCCGGCGTACGATTCACCTCCGAGTGCCTGGGCTTCGCCAATGTCCCTGGCCCGGCCAGCCCAGACGTGCCGTGGAACGATTTTCCGGCATGGAAGGCTGCCGTGCCTCGCGACCGCGGCACCGACTGGGATTTCGAGGACGTGCGCGACCACTACCTGCGCCTGCTTTACGAAGTCGAGCCCGCACGCCTGCAGCAGGAGGACCGGGCCCACTATCTCAGGCTCTCGCGGGCGGTATCGGCAGACGTGATGCAGGCCACGATCGCCGAATGGCGCCGTGGCGGTTCGAGCTGCTCGGGTGCGCTTGTCTGGATGTTCAAGGATTTCACGCCCGGGGCTGGCTGGGGCGTTGCCGATGCCGCAGGCCTGCCGAAGCTCGCCTGGCACGGGCTGCGCCGCGCTTTTCGGCCGGTGCGGGCGGCACTCACCGACGAGGGCCTGAACGGACTGGGCGTGCACCTGATCAACGACGGACCGGCTGCCGTGCGGGCACGGCTTGGCCTGGTCTGCCTGCAGGGCGGCGCGACGGTGACCCTGAAGCGCGAGCGCGACGTGGAATTGCCGGCGCGATCCAGCCGTACCGTAAGTTCAGCGGAGTTGATCGGCTCGTTCTTCGACCTGACCTATGCCTATCGCTTCGGTCCGCCGCCGCTCGATGTCGCGGTGGTGCGCCTGAGCGACCCGACGAGCGGTGCGGTGCTCGACGAAAGCCTGCATTTCCCGCTCGGTCGCGCCGCGCTGACGCACGATTCGGGCCTGACCGCGCAGGTGGTGCAGGATGGCGACGGATGGGCGCTGCGGCTGGAAGCGGCGCGGATCGCGCCGTCGATTCAGATCGAGGACGCAGCCTGGCGCGCGGCCGACGAAGGCTTTGCCCTGATGCCGGGCGAGCAGCGGACGGTGAAGCTG
>CAWUOG010000070.1:0-11117 GCA_963923875.1 uncultured Alphaproteobacteria bacterium | reverse complement strand
GTCTGGGCGCCGGGCCACTGGATGGCCGAGCGACCGGGCTACCGCTGGGTGCCCGACCACTGGAACCATGTCGGCAACGGCTGGCGCCACGAGGCCGGCTACTGGGATCGCCAGCAGGCGAGGTCCTGGGGCGACCGCGATCATGACGGCGTGCCCAATGCGGTCGACCGTCATCCTGATAACCCCTATCGCCGCTGATCGGGGACACGGGACGGAGAGCGGGGTGCTTCGGCACCCCGCTTTCTTTTTTGCTATCTTGCCGCCAATGGCCGGGAAGAAACTTCCCGGAATACTCGGGAAGGAAACTCCAGTGCCGCTTCGCGCCGATCGCTTCGGGCTCTCCGTCGCCCTCAGCACGCCGTTCAACGAGAACCGATCGATCGATCTGCCGCGCCTGGTGGCGCATGGCCGCCAGTCGCTGGCCGATGGCTGCAGGAGCCTCACGGTGTTCGGCACTACGGGCGAGGGCGCCTCGCTCGGCCTCAACGAACGCAACCGCGCGCTGGGCGCGCTAGTCGGCGCCGGCGTCGATCCGAACACGCAGCTCGTGGTCGGCATCGCCGCCGCGTCGGTCGAGGACGCGATCGCACAGGGCCGAGCCGGCCTGATGCTGGGCTGCCCGAGCTTCCTGCTGGCGCCGCCGTTCTACTTCAAGGGCCCGGGCGATGAGGGGCTGTTCGACTGGTTCGCGGCCGTTCTGACCGGTCTCGGCCCCAAGGCGAGCAACGTCATCCTCTATCACATCCCGCAGGTCACCTCGGTCGGCTTGTCTGTCGAATTGATCGACCGTCTGAAGAAGGCCTTCCCCGGCCAGGTCAAGGGCGTGAAGGACTCCTCGGGTCACTGGAACAACACCGAGGCGCTGCTCAAGGCTCACGCCGACCTTCACATTCTGGTCGGCGACGAACGGTTGCTGGCCAGAGCCATGAACCTCGGCGCCTCGGGAACGATCTGCGGTCTCGCGAACGTCGTGCCCGACCTGATGCAGGCCCCGGTCAACGGCCTCGAGGAGCCGCGGATCGCCGCAATCATCGAGCTGCTGCTGCCCTACGCCGTTACCGCCGCGGTCAAGGCCCTGGTCGGCCATCGCCGCAACGATCCCGTCGCCTGGAGCCGCATGCGCGCGCCGCTGCGTTCGTTGAACGATGCCGAGTGCCGCGCCCTGTTTGCTGCCGTCGATGCCATCCGCGCCAAGCGCGCCGCCTAAGGAGACACGCCATGTCCGCACCCATCGCCATCCGCCTGCATCCGAACGACAACGTCGTCGTGGCGCGCATGGACATCCTGCCAGGCTCCAGGGTCGAGGGCGACATCGCCGCGGCAACGCGCGTGCCGCCTGGCCACAAGATCCTGACCCGCGCGGTAAAGAAGGGCGAACCGCTGCGCAAGTACAATCAGATCATCGGCTTTGCGGTCGATGATCTGCTGCCGGGCACGCACATCCACACACACAACTGCGTCATGGGCGATTTCGAGCGCGACTACGCTTTTTGTGCCGACGCCCATCCGACCGACTATGTGCCCGAGCACCAGCGAGCGACCTTCATGGGCTATCGCCGCGGCGACGGCCGCAGTGCCACGCGCAACTACATCGGCATCGTGACCACCGTGAACTGCTCGGCCGCGACCAGCCGCATGATCGCCGCCAGGCTCGAGCCATTGCTGGCGCAGTATCCGAACATCGATGGCGTCGTGCCGCTGACTCATGGCGGCGGCTGTGGCATGGCGGCGTCCGGTCTGGAGATGGACGTGTTGCGCCGCACCTTGGCGGGTTACACGCGCCACCCCAACATGGCGGCGGTGGTGGTGCTTGGTCTGGGCTGCGAGACCAACCAGATCTCGGGCCTCATGACTGCTGAGGGTCTCAAGGAAGGGCCCAAGCTGATCCCGATGGCGATACAGGACGAAGGCGGCGTCTCGAAGACGGTGATGCGCGCCGTCGGCTTCCTGAAGGAACTGTTGCCCGAGGCCAACAATGCGAAGCGCGAACCGATTCCGGCGAGCGAGCTGATCCTGGCGCTGCAGTGCGGCGGTTCGGACGGCTATTCCGGCATTTCAGCCAATCCCGCGTTGGGTGCGGCCGTTGATCTGCTGGTACGTCATGGCGGTTCGGCAGTGCTTTCGGAAACCCCCGAGATCTATGGTGCTGAACACTTGCTGACGCGCCGCGCGGTCAGCCGCGAGGTCGGCGAGAAGATCGTGAAGCGCATCAAGTGGTGGGAGGATCATTGCGCCCGCACCGGTGGCGAGATGAACAACAATCCATCGCCGGGAAACAAGGCGGGCGGGCTCACGACCATTCTCGAAAAATCATTGGGCGCCGTGGCGAAGGGCGGGACGACAAACCTGGTCGACGTCTACGAGTACGCTCAGCCGATCACAGCGAAGGGCTTCGTCTATATGGACTCGCCCGGCTACGACCCGGTTTCCGCGACAGGGCAGGTCGCGGGCGGCGCCAACGTGCTGTGTTTCACCACCGGGCGGGGGTCGGTGTTCGGTTGCAAGCCGACACCTTCGCTGAAGCTCGCGACGAACAGCGCGCTCTATCGGCGCATGACCGACGATATGGATATCAACTGCGGCTCGATCGTCGACGGCGAGGAAACCATCCAGCAGAGCGGCCAGAAGATATTTGAACTCATCGTGAAAACAGCTTCGGGCCAGAAGACGAAGTCCGAAACTCTTGGCATCGGCGATGATGAATTCGAGCCTTGGAAGATCGGCGCCACAATGTGACCACACTCTGCCAACTAACTTGACTTGGGCATCATTGGTGCCCATATGCGGCGCACGACTTTCGAACTTGGCCTTGCCTTGGTGGCCCCTTGTCCTTGGGACGGCGGACAACCACCGCGAGCTTTCTACCAAATTCACGGAGTTGTCGCGGACCGCTGCAGCGAGCGCAAGGTCTGCGCATTTGGATGCTCGATAACTGCGAGGAGAAGTGAGAGATGGCTACCGGTACTGTGAAGTGGTTCAACGCCACCAAGGGTTTCGGCTTTATCCAGCCGAGTGATGGCGGCAAGGACGTGTTCGTCCACATCAGCGCCGTCGAGCGCTCTGGCCTCAATGGCCTGAACGAAGGCCAGAAGATCAGCTACGAGGTTGCGACCGAGCGCGGCCGTTCGGCGGCGGTGAACCTCAAGGCCGCTGAGTAGTCTCAGCTCTGGCGTAAATGTAGAGCGGCGATGCCCTATGGGCATCGCCGCTCTTTTTTGCCGTCGTGCTAGGCTCGATCCCGGAGGGGGATCCCAATGCCGGCCGATTTGCACTACCTGTCGCTCGACGAAGTTGCGCGCCGTCTAAAAGCGCGCAAGCTCACATCCGTTGCAGTGACCCAGGCGACGCTCGATCGCATCGCTACCCTCGATCCGAAGCTGAAATCCTATGCGACCGTCACGGCCGAGCGTGCCCTGAAGGACGCGGCACGTCTCGATGCCGAGACGGCCGCTGGCAAATCGCGCGGTCCGCTGCATGGCGTGCCGATTGCCGTAAAGGATCTCTGCAACACTGAAGGCGTGGTGACTGCGGCAGGCATGGCGATCCATCGCGCCAATGTGCCGGCGAAGGACGCGACGGTCGTGCGCCGGCTGAAAGATGCGGGCGCCGTGATCCTGGGCAAGCTGCAGATGACCGAAGGCGCGTTCGGTTCGCATCATCCGTCGATCGATCCGCCGGTCAATCCCTGGCATGCCGCCTACTGGACAGGCGTCTCTTCCTCCGGTTCCGGCGTGGCGACCGCTGCCGGCCTCTGCTTCGCTTCGCTCGGGTCCGATACCGGCGGCTCGATCCGCTTCCCCTCGACCATGAATGGCCTCAGTGGATTGAAGCCGACTTGGGGCCGAGTCAGCCGAGCCGGCGTCTTCCCGCTGGCCGACTCCCTCGACCATGTCGGACCGATGTGCCGCAGCGCGCTCGACTCCGCGATCATGCTGGGTGTGATCGCGGGCGCCGACCAGGATGATCCGACGGCGTCGCCTGTCGCAGTTGCCGACTATGCCGGCGGCGTCGGGGCCGGCGTGAAGGGCCTCAGCATTGGCGTGGCCGGCAAGGTCGCCGGTGCCGACGACGATGTCCGCCGCGTTTTGGCGCATGCAGAAGAGGTGTTTGCCCGGCTCGGCGCCAAGGTGAGCAAGATCGACTTGCCGGCAAGTTTCGAGACCGGCAGCCGCGATTGGGTGGCGCAGTGCGCCGTCGAGACGGCGCTGGCGCATACCGAGACCTATCCGGCCCGTGCTACCGAGTATGGTCCTGTCTTGGCGGGCCTCATCGAGGCCGGCCGCAAGATGTCCGCCGTCGAATATGCCCGGTTGCAGGTGCGTCGTGCCGCGTTGACTGGCGCCTTGAATTCCCTGTTGGCGGGGATCGACTTGCTGATTCTGCCGGTGATGCCCAACGCCACCTGGAAGGTCGAGACCTTGGCCGCGGCCGGGCGCGATCCCGAGATGGTCGCGTCCCGGTTGCGTTACACTGCGCCGCTCGACCTCAGCGGTCACCCCACCCTGACTTTGCCCGGCGGTCTCAATAGCGACGGAGTGCCGGTTGGCTTCCAGGTTGTCGGTAGCGCCTTCGCCGAGGCACGCATTCTTTCGGCCGGCCATGCCTTTCAGCAGGCGACCGACTGGCATCTCAAACGGCCGCCAGTGTAGTTCCGCAGCCGGATTCATAGACGCCAAATCGCCTTTCGAGTACGATGCTAGTTATCTGACATGGCCGGGGGATGACGCTGTTTTTCAGGAACAAGCCACGGCTTCGGCCGAGCATCCTGGCGGCGTTCATTGTGCTGACGGTGCCGGTCTTCGTGACCATCATCACCGTTACCTACTTTTCCAATGACCGCATTGCCCGCGAAAGCGCTGCCCGTTTGATCGAGCGGTTCCGCGCCGATGCCATCGAGAACATCCAGGACGACATCAACCCGATCAAGTCGCTGGTCAGGTCGGCGGCCACGCTGGGCGAACAGGCGCCCGACTTCTACAGCAGCGACGTCGCGATTCCGTACTTTCAGAGCATGGTGCTGCATAGCGATACAATCGTCAGCGCCTATGTCGGCCTGAGCGATGGTTCGTTCCGGCAGAGCCGGCGCATGGACACCGATCAGCGTGTATTCAACGAGTTTCCACCCAAGGGCACGGCATTCGCCGCGCGCCACGTCCTGCCTGACAACCAGGGCCGGCTGATCGACAGCTACACCTATCTCGACGCTCAGGGAAAAGAACTGGGAACGGCGTCGGCGCCCACTTTCTACGATCCGCGCACCCGTGGCTGGTACCGCAATACGGTCCGCCTCGGTGGATTGCGTATTACGGATCCTGACGTTTTCGCGGCACTTGGCCTGATCGGCTTCACCGTTGCTCAGCCATTCTCCGACAAGGGTGACGTACGTGGCGTGGTCGCGATAGACATAACACTGGACGGGTTTTCCAGCTACCTCGCACAGCGCAAGGTCAGTCCGGGGTCGCTCACCTTCATCCTCGACGCCGAGGGCCGCGTCGTCGCATCGTCCGACCGAACCAGGAGCTACGCCAACGACGAGGGCCGCGTCGAGTTGCGCCACATCTCGTCGCTCGACAAGGAACTGCCCTCGGCCGCGTTCAGTTCGCGGCCGCGTGATGGCGATCGCTCGAGTCTGCTTTACACGTACCACCATGGCGGCAAGGAATATCTGGTCAGTCTGACCGACATGCCGGCTGACCTGGGCAAGCGTTGGCAATTCTTCGTTGTGTCGCCGGTCGACGATTTCACCGGCGCCTTCAATCGCAACAATCAGCGGCTGCTGCTGATCGGTGTCGCCGCCATCGTGCTGCAGGTCATCATCATCTACTTCCTGTCGAGCATCATTTCACGGCCGCTGGAGCGATTGGCCGGAAACGTCGATCACATTCGCGAACTCGATGCACACCAACAGCCCAGCATCTCGTCCGCGATCCGCGAGATTTCAAGCCTGTCGCGCGCCATCGATATGCTCGACAATGCGGTGAAATCCTTTTCGGCGTTCGTGCCGGTGGGACTGGTACGCCAGCTGCTGGAGAGCGAACAGAAGCTCGAGTTGGGTGGCCACAGTCGCTTCCTGACGATCTTCTTCTCAGACCTGGAGGCCTTCTCGACCCTGTCGGAGCAGGTGCCGTCGCAGGATCTGGTGCTGCGGGTGTCGGCCTATCTCGAACTGGTGACCAAGGTCGTCGACTCCGAGCAGGGCACGATCGACAAGTTTATCGGCGACGGCGTGATGGCGTTCTGGGGTGCGCCGGCGTTGCTCGAGGATCATGCTTGGCGTTCTTGCATTGCGGCGCTGCGCATTCGCCACGGCATGGAGGAGCTCAACGCACGCTGGCGCGAGGAAGGGCACAAGCCGCTGCGCGTGCGCATGGGTATCCATTCCGACGCCGTGCTGGTCGGCAATATCGGCTCGCTCGAGCGCATGAGCTATACGGTCATGGGCGACGGGGTGAACGTGGCGTCGCGGCTCGAAGGAGTGAACAAGGACTACGGGACGCAGATTTGCATCAGCCACAGCGTCTACAAGGAAGCCGGCGAGCGGCTGTGCGTGCGGCCGATCGAGGAAGTGACGGTCAAGGGCCGGCGGTCGAGCATTCCGATCTATGAATTGATGGGCGCCTACGGTAGCGAGCCGCAATTCGAGCCGCCGCCCGAGATGTTGCAACTCTGCAAGCTGACACGCCTGGCCTACGAGGCGATGGTCGCAGGCGATCACAAGCTCGCCGCCGACCGCTACCGGGACGTGTTGAAGGCGTTTCCCGCAGACCCGGTCGCAACAGGGATGCTGAAGCGGCTTGGTGCCGCATGAAGCTCGAGCACGCGCCGGTACCGGCCCTGCGACCGAGCGAGTACACAGCCGCCCTGATCCAGGTCCTGCAGGCGAACAAGGAATTCATCACGGGCGCCCGTGTGCTCGATGTCGGTTCGGGGAGCGGCATCGTGCTGGCGGCCATGGCCGAGATGGGCGCCGGAAGCCTGTGCGGCGTCGACATCGAGCAGGCTGCGGTGGACACAGGCGCGCGCCTTTTGCGCGAGCTGGGCCATGGCGGCCGGTCCGAGCTGTTGCACGGCGACATGTGGCAGCCGCTCGGCGGGCGCCGCTTCGATGTGGTGGCGGCAAACCTGCCGCATTTTCCCATGCCGGCGGCGGAAGTTGCCGGGCGCCTGCCGACCTGGAGCGCCGGTGGCCCCGATGGACGGCTGCTGCTCGATCGCTTCCTGATAGGCCTGCCGCAGCATCTGGCACCCAAGGGCAAGGCGATAATCACCCACAATGGCTTCGTCGGCGTGGAACGCACCCGCGAATTGGTGGCGCGCGCCGGCCTGGCACTGAAAGTGGCCAAGACCGAGTTGATCTACATCGCCGACGAGAAGCTCGATCTGATGACCGACAGTGTCCTGCTGGCCGAGGATGGCCGCTCGATTCATCGGTACGGTCCCTATACCTTTGCCGAAATGCATATTGTGGAGATCGGGGCGTCGGGAGCCCTCGCCTGATATGGCGCCGATGAGGGCGATCTTCTGCGTACTGGCCGCCTTTCTTGCGCTCATTGCGCCGGCGTTGGCGCAGGACGCCAATTCACCCGACGCTGCCCTTGCCCAGCTTCTGGCCGAGGCCAGGACGCAGTGTGCCACGCCGGGCATCGATCGCCTCGTCCGCATCGTTTGCAGCGGCAAGATTCGTGTCGGCGCGCGCGATTTCTATCCGCTGTTCTCGCTGCGGAGCGGCGACAAGCGCGAGGGCTACGAGGTCGATGTCGCCGACGCGATCGCCGACAAGCTGGGCGTCGACGAGGAGATCATCAGGGTCAACGCCGCCACGCGCATTCCCCTGCTTGCCGAGGATCGTGTCGACTTCGTTATCGCCACGATGGGGCACAACACACAGCGCGATAACCAGGTACGCTTCATCCGGCCTCATTATTACCAGTCCGAAACGACGGTAATCGGACCGCGTACCGCTCCGGTGGCGAGCTGGCTGGACATCCCGGGGCGCACGGTGTGCGCCACGATCGGCAACGGTTCCAATGCCGAACTCGTCTCGCACGACGCGCGCCTGATGCTGTTCGACGAGGCCGGGGTGCTGCCCGAGCGGCTGAGGGACGGCACCTGTCAACTTGCGGCGCAGGATGACAGCTTCTTCGCCTTTTATTTCACCGACCCCGTCTTTTCCGCGAACTTCGCCCAGAAGTTCGGATTCGCGCAGGTGCCGTGGGGCATGGCGGTGGCGCGCACAGGCAGCGACCAGCTGGCCCGCGCCCTCGACCTGATCAGCCAGATCTTCCATCGCGACGGCGTGTTCCTGAAACTGGCGGAGAACAATCGGATCGGCACCGCCTTCCTGCGCGAGCAAAACGGCGTGTGGAAGCGCCTCGATTGCGACAATGCGGCGGGTTCGACCAATCCGGCCTGCATTCTGCCGGCACTCGACGCCGATCTGCAGCCAACGTCGTTCGCCCGCGAAGTCTCCTCCTTCGAATCGTGGGTCACGGCGAAGACAGGCTGGTCCAACTTCCTGCTGCCAATGCTCAAGACCGCTCCGGCCTGGACCCTGTTCCGGGCGGGCGTGCTCAACTCGCTGATCCTGATCGCGGGTGCCTTGGTCGCGACATTCCTGTTCGCCGTCCTGATGGGCGCGCTGCTGGGCTCTCGCCTCGCGGTGCTGCGCTGGCCCGCCCGGGCGCTCACCGTGGTGCTGCAATCCTCGCCCATCGTGCTCACCCTTGTGATCGCCGCGGCACTCTCGCAGGCGCTGTTTGCCTATTCCGACGCAGTTGCGATCGGCGCCGCTATCGTGGCCCTGGGCCTGACCAATGGCAGCAATGCCGGCCAGGCGATCTCCGAGGCGATGTCGACCTTGCGTACGGAACACGAGCGGCTTGGCCAGGGTTCCGCCGAGCTGTTCAAGCATTCGCTCGGTCGGTCGTCGGCGCAGCTCGTATCGTTCCTCGTCAATGCCGCCAAAGGCACGCCGATCGCCGCCTTCATCGGCGCGCCCGAATTACTGAGCTCGCTCACCGACATCACCTCGTTTTCGGCAGGCCGCGTGACGACCTACTGGCTGTTGCTGATTTTTTACATCGTTGTGGTGATGATCGTGGTCTGGCTCTGCAATCGCCTGCAGGACTGGCTGGCGCGGAGTCTGGCATGAGTCTCATGCCCGACCGGATCGCGCCCGACTTCCTGCCACGCCTGCTGGCCGGCATGGCGGTCAATTTCGAGATCGCCCTGATCGCCATCGCCATCGGCCTGGCCCTTGGCCTGGTGCTGGCGCTCCTGCGCCTTGGGCGCGGGGTGCTCGGTCTGCCGGCCGCGACGGTCATCGGCCTGATGCGCGCCGCGCCGACCTTCGTCGTGATGTTCTTCCTGCTGAACGCGATCCCGCGCGATGCCACGCTGTTCGGCATCAAGATCAATCTTACCGGCATGATGGCGGTGGCGATCTCGCTGGTGCCGTACTCTGCGGCCTACGTTGCCGACAATGCGGTCGGGGCACTGGCGCAATGGCGGGCCGGCTCGCACCTCGGTGCGCTGCTTTTCCTGCCCAACCTCATGCGTGCCTTCTTCGTCCTGGTGATGTCGTCGGGTGCGGGGGCGGCGATCGGCGTGACCGAAGGCATCGCCGTCATCCTGCGCCAGGCCGAACAGTTGCCCGGGCTGGAGGACAAGCTTGTGCTATTTGCCTTCGGCATTGCCCTGTTCGGCATACCGCTGCAGGCGGCGTTCTATCTGATCCGCGCCCTGCAGGGGTGGCTCAGCAAAGTCACGGTGCGACGACAGGAACTAGGAAAATGAAGACCACACGAAGAGCCGCTCTGCTCGGTGCCGGTGCCGCCGTTCTGGCGGGCCGTGCTTCGGCCCAGACGTTTCCAAATCGCCAGATCCGCATCGTCGTGCCCTATTCGCCGGGCGGCGGTGCCGACACTACGGCGCGCCTGCTGGCGCCCAAGCTGCAGGAAGCGCTGGGCGAGTCCGTCGTGATCGACAATCGTCCCGGCGCCGGAGGCATCATCGGCGACGATGCCGTGGCCAAGGCGGCACCGGACGGCCACACGCTGCTGATCGGCGCCTTCGCGCATGCGGTCAATCCGTCGCTGCAGCCCAAGATGCCGTTCAGGACACCGGACGATTTCGCGCCGATCTCGCTGCTGGTGACGGTGCCCGAGCTTCTGGTGATCACGCCGTCGCATCCGGCCAAGACGGTGATGGAGCTTGTGGCGATGGCCAAGGCCCAGCCTGGCAAGCTGCTTTATGCCTCGTCGGGCAACGGCAGCGCCCAGCACCTGGCGGCGGAGCTCTTCCGTCTGCGAGCCGGCATCGATATCGGGCATGTGCCCTACAAGGGCGGCGGCCTGGCGGTCGCCGACGTCGCCGCCGGTCACGTGCCGTTCTATTTCGGGAACATGAGCGCTGCGCTGCCCCAGGCGCGGGCGGGGCGCGTGCGGGCGCTCGCGGTCACCAGTGCCGAGCGCTCGCCGGCCGCGCCGGATGTGCCGACGATTGCCGAAGCGGGTATCCAGGGCTGCGAGATCTCCGAATGGAACGGTCTGCTGGCGCCGGCCGGAACACCGCCCGCGGTCGTCGAGCGGCTCCATGTCGAAGTGACGAAGATCATGCAGTCCGACGAGATGAAGGCCAAGTTTGCCGACCTGGGCGCCGCGTCGATCGGCTCGACGCCGGCTGAATTCGCCACCTTCCTGCGCGCGGAGATGGCCAAGTGGGCCGAGGTCGTGAAGACCGCCAATATCAGGATCGAATGACCGGACAATCGCCATGACATACGACTCGGTCTTCCGGCCCGGCCTGTTTGCCGGCCGCACCATCATCGTCACCGGCGGCGGTTCCGGGCTGGGCCGCTGCACGGCGCACGAGCTGAAGTCGCTTGGCGCTCGACTCGCGCTGATCGGACGCTCGGTCGACAAGCTCGCGCGCGTGAAGGAGGAGTTGGGCGATCCCGACACCTTCACCTTCTCCGCCGACCTGCGCGAGGAGGCCGGTGTAAAAGCCGCGGTCGACGGCGTGCTGAAATGGGCGGGTCGCATCGACGGACTGGTCAACAATGCCGGAGGCCAGTTTCCGGCGGCGCTCAAGGACATCTCGCTCAACGGCTGGAATGC
>CAWUOG010000069.1:0-11266 GCA_963923875.1 uncultured Alphaproteobacteria bacterium | reverse complement strand
TCCCGAAGCGGGTCGGCAACTATCGCGACTTTCCCGTGAGGATCGCCGATGGCCGTCCGTTCGCGGCCGACATGTCGCTCGACCGCCAGGCCTTCAGGCTCGTCAGGCACGACACTGAAGTTCACGATTTCTACGACACCGAGGAGGTCAAGACGCGCTACTACGCCGAGGTCGAGGCGCTGATCAAGCGCGAGACCGGGGCGTCGAAGGTCGTGATCTTCGACCACACCGTGCGAACCGCCGATCGCGCGGTCGAGCGCGGCCTGCGCACCCCGGTGCGGTCCGTGCATTGCGACTACACCGAGAAGTCGGGCCCGCAGCGCGTACGCGACCTGTTGCCGGCGGACGAGGCCGAGGTGCGGCTCAAGAAGCGCTTCGCCGAGTACAATGTCTGGCGCAGCATCGCGCCCGACCCGGTAGAGATGACTCCGCTCGGCCTGGTCGATTCACAGAGCCTGGCGCCGCGCGATCTTGCCGTCTGCGACCTGGTCTATGCCGATCGCACCGGCGAGATCTACCAGGGCGTCTACAATCCCGATCACCGCTGGTTCTATTTCCCGAAAATGACCCGCGACGAGGCGATCGTGATCAAGTGCTACGATTCGCTGAAGGACGGGCGTGCGCGCTTCTCGCTGCACAGCGCCTTCGACGATCCGACGACGCCCGCGAATCCCAGGCCGCGGCAGAGCATCGAAGTCCGGGCGTTCGCTTTCTTCGATTAGCGCGCCTTTGGCGCATCGGCGAGCGGCAGCGCCCTTCATAGGCGCGAGAGCTCGCGCCGTTCCAATTGCGCTCTCAACTCCTCGAGATCGCGTCCAGGTGCTCGGCGAGCTCTTCCGGCGCGCTGTAGAACGGCGTGTGGCCGCATTCCATGGTGATGACCTTGCAGGGCATGGCCTTCACCATCGCCCGCTGGCGGGCGATGCGGACGGCGTTGTCGTGCAGGCACTCGATGTACCAGCGCGGCACCGAGCCGAAGCGCTCCTCGGTCAGTGTCACCGGGGTCGTCGAAATCGAGATCGGCTGCGGTCGCAGCCGCTCCATGGCGCGGTAGCGGTCTTCGGGCGAGACGTCCTCGTAGAACATGGCCGGCAGCTGGGCACGCGCGAACGTGTAGGTGAGGCCGTCGGGACTGACCTCGCGCGAGCGTCGGAACAGCATGTCGGGATCGCCCGCCGTCATCTCGCGGCTCGCCTTGCCCGAGGGCGGCATCAATCCGCAGACATAGACCAGGGCCTTGATCTTGCGCCGCCGCGCCTCGGCAGTCTGGCTGATGGTCACGCCGCCGAGCGCATGGCCGACCAGCACGACCGGCTCTTCCATCTTGTCGAGAAGCCGGGAGATGCGCTCGACATTGTCGGCGAGCTGCACGTTGGCCGGCGGCGTCTGGTCCTTGCCGAGGCCCGGCAGGTCGGGAGCACAGACCTTGTGGCCGCGCGCCTCCAGGAGCGGCACGACCTTTTCCCAGCACCAGCCGCCGTGGCCCGCACCATGAACCAGGATGAAAATCGCCACGAGTCGCTCAGCCTCGTCCGACCACGGTGCGCGCACCGGGCGCGGGCACGAAGAAGTCGGGCATCAGGGGAGTGCCGGGGGCATAGGCATACTTGTCGAGATCGGTGACGCCCTCGGACGCCAGCACCTCGTCGTCGATGAAGAAGTTGCCAGTGCAGGTGCGCGACGGCCGGTTGAGGATCGCATGGGCGGCGTCGCCCATGATCTCGGGCTTGCGGCAGCGCTTCATGCCCTCCTCGCCGCCCAGCACGTTGGCGATCGCGGCGGTGGCGATGCCGGTGCGCGGCCACAGGCAGTTGAAGGCGATTCCCTTGTCCCTGAATTCATCGGCCATCGCCCATGCGTAAACCGACATCGAATACTTGGCGAGCGTGTAGGCCGGATGGTTTGAGAACCACTTCACGTCGAAGTCGAGTGGCGGCGACAGGTTCAGGACGTGCGGGTTGGCGGCCTTCATCAGATGCGGGATGCACTTCTGCGACACCAGGTAAGTGCCGCGGCCGTTGATCTGATGCATCAGGTCGTAGCGCTTCATCGGCGTGGCGAGCGTGCCGGTCAGGCTGATGGCGCTGGCGTTGTTCACCAGGATGTCGATACCGCCGAACTTCGCGACCGTATCGTCCACAGACTTCTCGACGCTTTGCTCGTCGCGTATGTCGCAGGGCAGCGGCAGCGCCTTGCCGCCGGCCTTCTCGATCTCGTCGGCAGCGGTGAAGATCGTGCCGGGCAGGCGCGGGTCGGGTTTCACGGTCTTCGCGGCCACGGCGATGTTGGCGCCATCCTTCGCCGCGGCGAGCGCGATGGCCAGCCCGATGCCGCGGCTGGCGCCGGTGATGAAGAGTGTCTTGCCTGCGAGGCTCATGCGGCTCCCGAAAAACCCCGTTCAATTCGATATTTGGGCTCTATAGCCGGGCAAGTATGGGGCGGCTAGTCTCGCGGCGCCGCAGGGGAGGCATGCGTGACAACCGCGCATGGCGGTGCCCGCGCCATACGAAACGGCGGTCGAGCGGCCCGCCCTCACACCCCGGAAGCCCGCCGAGCGGCTATTCCACTTTCACGTTCGCTGCGAGCAGGATCTTCTTCCAGCGCTCGTACTCCTCCTTGTGGAAGGCGGCGAAAGCAGCCGGCGCCATCTCGGCCGTGGTCGGCAGATCCTGGCCAAGGTCTTCCAGGCGCTTGCGCACTTCGAGGTCCTGGAGCGTGGCGATGGCAGCGGCATTCAGCCGGGCGATGATTTCGGGCGGCGTGCCCTTGGGCGCCCACAGCCCGTGCCAGATCGAGACCTCCATCGGGAAGCCGGCTTCGGCCGCGGTCGGAATTTCCGGCGCGGCGGGGGAGCGGGTTTTGGCCGTGATGCCGAATGCTTTGATCTTGCCGGCGCGGACCTGGGGCAGGGAGTTCGACGACTGGTCGACCATGACCTGAATCTGGTTGGCGACCAGGTCCTGCATGGCCGGCCCGGTGCCGCGATAGGGGATCAACTGGTAGGTCGTGCCGGTCGCGGCGAAGAAGGCCAGCGCGCCGAGATGCGAGCCCGAGCCCATGCCGGCGGTGCCGCCCGGGATCTTGTCGGGATTGGCCTTCAGCCAGGCGACAAGTTCCTTGAGGTCCTTGGCTGCGACCTGGGCGGAACTGACGATCAGCATCGGGTTCTGCGGCAGACGCGCGACCGGTACGAGATCGGTCAGCAGATCGTGGTTCAGGTTCTTGTAGATCGTGCCGTTGGCGACGTTGGTGCCGACGTGGCCGATCTGGATCGTGTAGCCGTCCGGCGCCGCTCGCGCGGCCTTGGCGGTGGCGATCGAGCCCGCCGCCCCCGTGGTGTTGTCGATGATGAACTGCTGTCCCAGGGTCTTGCCCATGTGCTCGCCGAAGATGCGGGCCATCAGGTCGGTTGGCCCGCCAGCCGCGAAGGGTACGATCAGGGTGATCGGCTTGCTCGGGAAGGCCTGGGCCCGGGCAGAGGTGGCAATGGCGGGGGCGGTAACACTCGCCGCCATCGAGGCGAGCATGGTCCGTCTGCGCAGCGTCATACTTCTCTCTCCTCCCAACGTGCGACGTGACCTGTTGCCCAGGTCTTCGTCATCAGGTCTCGCTATGCCTTCATCGTCACCAGCACGGTGCGGTTGGCAACCTGCTGGCCCTCCTGAACCGACACCGCCTCGATCTCGGCGTCAACGCCGGCCTTGAGTTGATGCTGAATCTTCATGGCTTCGAGCACGATCAGGGTCTGGCCGCGGGAGACCTTCTCTCCGGCGGCAACCTTGATCGCCACGATCTTGCCATCCATCGGCGCACGCAGCTTGCCGTCGCTGCCGGCTGCCGCTGCCGCCGGCGGCGCGTAGGTCTTGTCGCTGAAGCGCACAGTGAAGGCGTCGAGGTCGACCACGATGTCGTTGCCGTCGATCAGGTGGGGAGCCTCGATGTCGGGTCCGCCAGTGACGCCAATCGTGCGCACGGCTTCGCCGACGGCGAGCTTGACGGGGGTCGGCTCCGGATTGGAGTTGCGCCAGCCGCGCAGCGGCGCGGGGTAACGCCGGGCCGAGTCCCGCCACAGCAGTTGCGCGGCGAGCTGCCAGTGCCGATCGCTCGCCGCCGGTGCGGGGAAGATGTGCTTGCCCAGGAAGGCCGTCGTCGCCTCACCGGCGGCGAACTCGGCGTGCTCGAGCAGCCGGATGAGGAAATGACGGTTGGTGGTCGGTCCGAGCACGACCGTATCGCGCAGCGCCTTGATCAGCCGCGCACGGGCTTCCTCGCGCGTGCCGCCATGGGCGATCACCTTGGCGATCATGGGATCGTAGTAAGGCGAGATCGCCAGCCCGTCCGTCATGCCGTGATCGACGCGCACACCGGGGCCGCCGGCCGGCCGCCAGGTCCCGATCCTGCCGGTCTGCGGCAGGAAGCCGGCATAGGCATCCTCGGCGTAGAGGCGGACCTCGATGGCGTGGCCGTGGAACTTCACCTGTGCCTGGGTGAGCGGCAGCTTCTCGCCGCGTGCCACGCGCAATTGCCACTCGACCAGGTCGAGACCGGTGATCGCCTCGGTCACCGGATGCTCGACCTGCAGGCGGGTGTTCATTTCGAGGAAGTAGAATTCGCCGTCGACGCCGAGCAGGAATTCGACCGTTCCGGCGCCGCGATAGCCGATCGCCTGGGCCGCGGCCACGGCGGCGGCGCCCATTCGCCGGCGCAGTTCGCCATCGACGGCGGGTGAGGGAGCCTCCTCGATCACCTTTTGATGGCGGCGCTGCACCGAGCAGTCGCGCTCGCCGAGATGGATCGCGTTGCCGTGGGAATCGGCGAAGACCTGGATCTCGACATGGCGGGCATCGACCACGGCCTTCTCGAGGATCAGCTCGCCCGAGCCGAAGGCGCTCTCGGCCTCGGTGCGGGCGGTGCGGATCGCCTCCAGAAGATCGCCGTCGGCCGTGACCAGGCGCATGCCGCGCCCGCCGCCGCCGGCGGCGGCCTTCACCATAACCGGCAGGCCGATCTTGCGGGCCTCGGCGGCGAGATTGGCGTCGCTCTGGTCGGGCCCCTGATAGCCCGGCACACAGGGCACACGGGCCTCGATCATGCGGCGCTTGGCGGCGGCCTTGTTGCCCATGGCGGCGATCGCCGCGGGCGGCGGCCCTATGAAGACGATCCCGGCCTTTTCGCAGGCGGCGGCAAAGCCGTCATTCTCGGAGAGGAAGCCGTAGCCGGGATGGATCGCGTCGGCGCCGCTCCTGTGGGCGGCTTCGAGGATTCGATCGACGCTGAGGTAGCTTTCGCCGACCGGAGGCGGGCCGATGCGTACGGCTTCATCGGCAAACGCGACGTGCGGGGCGTCCTTGTCGGCGTCGGAATAGACGGCGACCGTGCGATAGCCCATCGCCCGGGCGGTGCGCATCACGCGCCAGGCGATCTCGCCGCGATTGGCGACCAGGACCTTCGAGAACGCCATCACGCGGCCGCCTTCATTCCACGGCCCATTTCGGCGGCCGCTTCTCGGCGAAGGCGCGCAGGCCTTCGGCCGCTTCCGGGCTGCGTCGCGCCACGGCGAACTGGTCGGCGGCGAAATCGAGCACGCTGGACAGAGGCTCGGTCCCGACCTTCATCACCACGGCCTTGGTGAGCGCGTTGGCGAGCGGGGCGCAGCGGTCGACCTGCTTCAGCACCTCCTCGAGCTTGGCGTCGAGCGCCGCGGAGTCCTTCGCCAGATGGTGGACGATGCCGAGCCGCAGGGCCTCCGGCCCCTTGAAGCGGGCGGCCGTGAGGGCGAGGTGGCGGGTATTGGGGACGCCGATGCGGGCGGCGACGAAAGGTGCGATCTGGGCCGGCACGATGCCGATCGCGGTCTCGCTCATGGCGAAGCCCGCGTCCTCGGTGCAGATCGCCACGTCCGAGACGCAGAGAATGCCGAAGCCGCCGGCGATGGCATAGCCTTCGACCGCCGCGACCACGACCTGCGGCGAGGTGTTCACCATCTCGAGAAAGGTGCCGAATTCCCGGTTGTTCAGCGCGATCGGGTCCTTCTCGCCCGGGCGCGGCGTCTCGCCCATGCTCTGTTCCATGTTCTTGAGATCGGCGCCGGCGCAGAAGGTGCCGCCGGCCCCGCGCAGGATCACGGTCTTGATGTCACGCCGTTCGCGCAGGTTCTGAAATACCGTGCGCAGCTCGCCGATCAGCACCGGGTTGAGCGCGTTCTTGACCTGCGGCCGGTTGAGCGTGACGTGGAGCCGTGAGCGCTCGCGCCGCAGCAGGAGCGTCTCGTACTTCGAAGCGAACTCCGCCATGGGATCTCCCATCAGTTCTTCTCCGCGCGCGGCAGGGTGCCCATCATCTTGGAGATGATCTGCAGCATCACCTCGTCGGCGCCGCCGCCGATCGAGGCCAGGCGGGAATCGCGGAACGCGCGCGCAGTCGGCGATTCCCAGAGATAGCCGGCGCCGCCCCAGTATTGCAGGCAGCCATCGGTCACCAGCCGCACCATGCGGCCGGCTTTCAGCTTGGCCATCGAGGCCAGCATGACGACGTCCTTGCCGTCGAGGTACTCCTCGCAGGCGCGATAACAGAGCGACCGGACAAGTTCGACCTCGGTGCTGAGCTCGGCGAGCTTGAAATGGATGATCTGGTTGTCGAGCAGGGGGCGGCCGAACACCTTGCGCTCGCGCGTGTACTCGGCGGTCTCGGCGATCAGACGCTCCATGCCGACCACGGCCGAGATGGCGCCCCACAGCCGCTCCTCCTGGAATTGCTGCATCTGGTAGACGAAGCCCATGCCCTCCTGGCCGATCAGGTTGCGCACCGGTACCTTGACCTCGTCGAGGAAGATTTGGGCGGTGTCGGACGAGCGCATACCGAGCTTGTCGAGTTTCTTGACCACCTGGACGCCCCGCGTCTTCATCGGCAGGCAGATCAGCGATTTGTTCTTGTGCACCGGCCCCTCGCCGGTATTGGCCAGAAGGCACATCCAGTCGGCCTGGGTGCCGTTGGTCGTCCACATCTTGCCGCCGTTGATCACATAGTCGCCGCCGACCCGGCGAGCCGTGGTCTTGAGCGAGGCGACGTCCGAACCGGCCCCGACCTCCGAGACGCCGAGGCAGGCAACGAAGTCGCCGGCGATCGACGGCGCCAGAAACTCCTTGCGCAGATCGTCGGAGCCGTAGCGGGCGAGGGCGGGCGTCGCCATGTCGGTCTGCACGCCGATCGCCATGGGCACCGAGCCGCAGGTGATGTGGCCGAGCTCTTCGGCCATCACCATGGCATAGGAATAGTCGAGCCCCATGCCGCCGTATTCGACCGGCTTGTTGATGCCCAGCAGCCCGGCGCTGCCCAGCTTCTTGAAGACCTCGTGGGCGGGGAAGATCCCGTCTTCCTCCCACTGGTCGACGTTGGGATTGATGTCGCGCTCGATGATGGCGCGCAGGGTGCGACGGATCTCGTCGTGTTCCTGGGTGAATTGCATGGTCAGCGATTCCCGAGTCGGGGCATGTTGCCCTGAAGTTTGGCGATGATCTGCAGCATGACCTCGTCGGCGCCGCCTCCGATGGAGCCGAGACGGCCGTCGCGATAGGCACGTGCCACCGGGCTGTCCCACAGATAGCCGGCGCCGCCCCAGTACTGCAGGCAGGAGTCCGAGACCTCGCGGCGCAGGCGGCCGGCCTTCAGCTTGGCCATCGAGGCCAGCATCGTGACGTCCTTGCCGGCGAGATATTCCTCGCAGGCGCGATAGACCAGCGAGCGCAGTGCCTCGACCTCGCTCTTGAGCTCGGCGAGGCGGAAATGGACGACCTGGTTGTCGAGCAGCGGTTTGCCGAACACGGTGCGGCCGCGCGTGTACTCGATGGTGGCATTGATGATGCGATCGCAGCCCATCAGGGTGCCGGCCCCGGCCCACAGGCGCTCCTCCTGGAACTGCTGCATCTGATAGATGAAGCCCTGGCCCGGCTGGCCGATCGTGTAGCGTACCGGGACCTTCACCTCGTCGAAGAAGGTCTGGACGGTGTCCGAGGCGCGCATGCCGAGCTTGTTCAGCTTCTTCACGATCTCGATGCCCTTGGTCTTCATCGGCACCACGATCAGCGACTTGTTCTTGTGGGCCTGGCCATCGCCGGTGTTGGCGAGCACGCACATCCAGTCAGCCTGCGCGCCATTGGTCGTCCACATCTTGCCGCCGTTGATCACCCAGTCGCCGCCGACGCGGCGGGCATTGGTCTTGATCGAGGCGACGTCGGAACCGGCGCCGGTTTCGGAGACGCCGAGGCAGGCGACGTAGTCGCCGCTGATCGAGGGCGCCAGGAACTCCTTGCGCAGCTCGTCGGAGCCGTAGCGGGCAAGCGCCGGCGTCGCCATCGAGATCTGCACACCGGTGCCCATCGGCACCGAGCCGCCGTTCACGAGTCCGAGCGATTCCGAGCAGACCATGGCGTAGGAGAAGTCGAGACCGGAGCCGCCGAATTCGACCGGCTTGTCGACGCCGAGCAGGCCGGCATCGCCCATCTTCTTGAACAACTCGTGGGCGGGAAACTGGCCGGCCTTTTCCCATTCGTCGACATGCGGATTGATCTCGCGATCGATCAGCGTCTTCCAGGTCTGGCGCAGGGCCTCATGTTCGGGCGTGAACTTCATCGCATTACATCCTTGCAACGCCGAAGGTGATCGGATTGAGCGGACGCACGACCGACTCGCGCGCGATCGACAGGGTGAAAGCCAGCACCCGCCGCGTGTCGCGCGGGTCGATGATGCCGTCGTCCCACAGGTGCGCGGTGGCGTAGAGCGCAGTCGACTCCTTGTCGAACTGATCCACGATCGCCTTGAACATCTTGTCGATCTGTTCCTTCGGCGGCTCCTTGCCTTCACGCATGAACTTCTGCTCGGTCACGGTCTTCATCACGCCGGCCGCCTGCTCGCCGCCCATCACGGCGGTGCGGCTGTTCGGCCAGGAGAAGATGAAGCGCGGATCGTAGGCGCGGCCGCACATGCCGTAGTTGCCCGCACCGAACGAGCCGCCGATCACGATGGTGATCTGTGGCACGGTGGCGTTGGCAACGGCCTGAATCATCTTGGAGCCGTGTTTGACGATGCCGCCGCGCTCGGCCTCGGTGCCGACCATGTAGCCGGTGGTGTTCTGCAGGTAGACGATCGGCGTGCCCTGCTGGCAGCACAGCTGGATGAATTGCGCCGCCTTGACCGCGCCCTTGGTCGTGATCGGCCCGTTGTTGCCGATGAGGCCGACCGGCTCGCCCTCGATCTCGGCCCAGCCGCAGATCGTCTGCTGGTCGAACAGGCCCTTGAACTCGAGGAAGTCCGAGCCGTCGACGAGGCGCGCGATCACCTCGCGCACGTCGTACGGATCCTTGTGCGAGGGCGGGACGACGCCGCACAACTCGTCGATGTCGTAGAGCGGCTCCTTGAACGGCTTGGCGGTCCTGGGCGGCAGCTTGTCGTTCCAGTGCCACTTGGCGATGACCTCGCGCGCCATGCGCAGCCCGTCGGCGTCGTTCTCGGCCATCCATTCGGCGACGCCCGAGACCGTGGCGTGCATTTCGGCACCGCCGAGCTCCTCGTCGGTCGCGATCTCGCCGGTCGCGGCCTTGAGCAGCGGCGGGCCGGCGAGAAACACCTTGGCCTGGTTGCGCACCATGATGACGTAGTCGGAGAGGCCGGGCAGGTAAGCGCCGCCCGCCGTCGACGAGCCGTGCACGACGGTGACCTGGGGGATGCCGCGGGCCGACATGCGCGCCTGGTTGGCGAAGCCGCGGCCGCCCGGCACGAAGATCTCGGCCTGGTAGAGCAGATTGGCGCCGCCCGATTCGACCAGGTTCACGACCGGCAGCTTGTTCTCCATGACGATCTGCTGGACGCGCTGGCCCTTGCGCTGGCCCGACGGCGCCACCGTGCCGCCTTTGATGGCGGAGTTCGAGGCGGTCACGATGCAACGTACGCCCTCGACATAGCCGATGCCTGCGACCGAGCCACCGCCGGCGCTCGAACCGTCCTTGTCGTCGTGCATGCGGTAGCCCGCGAGCGGCATCAGTTCGAGGAAGGGCGCGCCTCTATCGAGCAGCAGCGCGATGCGTTCGCGCGGCATCAGCTGCTTGCGCTTGGCGAAGCGCTCGCGCGCCTTTTCGGAGGCGGCCTGCACGCTCGCCTCGGCGTCACGGAATTCCTTGATCGCCGCCAGCATGCGCTCGCGGTTGCGCTTGTAGTCGTCGCCGTTGCGATCGATCTGGCTCTCGATGACCGGCATGGTTCAGCCGCCCAGCACTTTGGGGGTAACGGCGAGATGGAAGCCGTTGAACGCCTTCGACCTGTCGGTCTGCGGCAGGTCGACGGAGCGGTTGGCCAGCGGCACGCCGCCATCGATTCGGATCTCGGTACCGGTGATGTAGGCGGCGGCCTCGCTCAGCAGGAAGCAGACCGCGCCCGAAACTTCGCTCTCGGTGCCGAGGCGGCCGAGCGGGCAGTGATTCTTGAGCTTGGGAATGTTGTCCTTGAACTCGCCGGTGTAGGTGTCCATGCCCGACGAGGCGATCCAGCCTGGCGCCACGGAGTTTACCCTCACGCCGGCGTATCCCCATTCGTAGGCGAGTGTCATGGTGAGGTTGGCCATGCCGGCTCGCGCGGCGCCGGTGTGGACCATGTTGGGAAAGCCGTTCCTGTAGTCGGCGGTCATGTTCACGATCGCGCCGCCGTGCTTCTCCATCGACTGGGTGAAAACCTCGCGGCTGACGATGAAGCCGCCGGTCAGGTTGTTGCGTACCACGACGTCGAAGCCCTTGGCGCTCATCGCCGCGGCGGGGGCGGGGAACTGGCCGCCGGCGTTGTTGAACAGGCCATGGATGCGGCCATTCTTCGCCACGATCGCGGCGATGGCGTCCTTTACCTGCATCTCTTCACGGATATCGAAGGCGTGGGTCTCGCACGAGCCGCCCGACTGTTCGATCTCGGCCTTCACGGCGGCGAGCTTGTCGGGCTTGCGGCCGGCGATCGCGACATGGGCGCCGAGGCTTGCGAGCTCGTGCGCGGTGCAACGGCCGATGCCGCTGCCGCCGCCGGTCACGACGATCGTCTGGCCCGCGAACAGGCCCGGTCTCAGCACCGAGCGATACGGCATTTCCCCTCCCAGAATGAATGGCCGTTCATGGGCCTTATTTGACGTTTACGTAAAGGTCAAGTAATCCCCCTAAGCATTGGCCGATAGGAGGAACTCGCCATGACCTTGCAGGAAATCACCACCAAAATGAAGGAAGGCGCGGCGAAGAAG
>CAWUOG010000068.1:0-11591 GCA_963923875.1 uncultured Alphaproteobacteria bacterium | reverse complement strand
CCGACGCCGCCCGCTCCGACTATTGCGATGCGCATGAAACGCTCCCCAGCAGGATCGTGCCCACCTTGACCGCGACCATGGTCGGGCGTCCGGCATCGAGGCGCAAGCAATGATCGGCCTTCAGGTCGTGCCGGGCGCCGTCGACCTCGACCGAAGCTGCACCCTCCGGGCAATAGATGAAGTGAGTGCCCTTGCCGGGCGACGCACTGTCGCCAGCGTGCCGCACGACGAGGTCGACCGCGACGGTATCGCGCCGGCCGATCAGGTTCACGACCTCGACGGGCCCGGCTTCGAGCCGGCTCGAGATCCTGGTCTCGCCGTCGAAGCGTACCGGCCTCAGCTTCCGGCGCACGTCGATCTCGCCGTCCGGCGTCTTCAGTACCAGGCCGCCGCCTCCGACCAGCACCTGCATCCGGTCGTAGCCGGAGTAGTCGGAGAAGGGCCCGCCTTGCGTGATCGGCGTGCGCCCGAACTGCCAGACGCCGTCCTGCTCGGCGATCGTCGTGGTCGTGCCGCCGCCGTTCTTCCACGGCGTGCGCTTGTAGCCGGCGGGCGTGAGAAGCGTGACCACTTAGGCGAGCTTCACGAGCATCTTGCCGAAATTCTCGCCGCGCAGCAGGCCGATGAAGGCGCGCGGCGCCTTGTCGATGCCGTTCACGACGTCCTCGCGGTACTTGAGCTTTCCGGCCTTGATCCACTCGCCCATCTGCTTGAGTGCGGGTTCGTACTTGCCGGCGAAGTCGGTGACGATGAAGCCCTGCGCGCGCACCCGCTTGCCGACGAAGGTGCCAAGCAGGCGCGGGCCCATCGGCGGCGTGGTCGCGTTGTATTGCGAGATCGAGCCGCAGAGCGCGACGCGGCCAAAAAAGTTGATGTTGCGCAGGACGGCGTCGGAGACCTCGCCGCCGACATTGTCGAAATAGACGTCGATGCCCTTCGGGCACACCGCGCGCAGCGCCGCGTCGAGATCGTTGCCGGCCTTGTAGTCGACACAGGCATCGAAGCCGAGCTCGTCCTTCACGAAAGCGCACTTCCTGGCGCCGCCCGCGATGCCGACCACGCGGCAGCCCATGATCTTGCCGATCTGGCCCACCACCTGGCCGACCGCGCCGGACGCGGCCGACACGACGACGGTCTCGCCGGGCCTGGGCTGGCCGACATCGAGCAGGCCGAAATAGGCGGTCATGCCGGGCATGCCGAGCACGCCGTTGGCGGTCGAGACCGGCGCGAGCGAGGGGTCGACCTTGCGCAGGGTCGGCCCTCCGCCGATCGCATATTCCTGCCAACCGAGGCGGTCCTCGACGATGTCGCCGACCTTGAAACTGGCGTTCTGCGAAGCGACGACCTCACCCACGATGCCGCCTGTCATGACCTCGCCGATGCCGACCGCGGCAGCGTAGGACGCCGCGTCGCGCATGCGGCCGCGCTGATAGGGATCGAGCGACAGGTAGAGGCCCTTCACGAGCACTTCGCCATGGCGCGGCTGCGGGACCGCCACTTCCTCGATCCGGAAATCGGACTCCGCCGGTTCGCCGGGCGGACGGCGTGCGAGAACGACGCGACGATGGGTACTGGGAACAGCCATGAGTCACTCCTCTTTCACGCTATAGTAGGCCATGTCCAAAATTGCGCGACTCTCCTTCATCGGCCTCGAATACGCGTTCGCTCCGCAGAAGGCCTACGGCATGTCCCGCGGCGGCGGCAACCGCCGGCAGGGCGGGCTGGTCGAAGTCGAAACCGACCAGGGCGTGAAGGGTATCGGCGAGGCGTTCGGAAATCCCCACGTCACGCGGGAGTATTTCCGCATGATCGAGCCGATGTTCATCGGCCGCAGCGTGTTCGATTTCGAGCAGGTCGAGTCCCGCATCCGCAATTCGATGTACCATCTGGGTGTCGGCAATCAGCTGACCTCGGCGCTGGCGGCGATCAACGTGGCGCTGTTCGACGCCATCGCGCGCGGCTTCGGCGTCCGCGTTTGCGACCTGGTCGGCGGTTGTGCGCGCACCCGCTTCCCGGCCTACGCCTCGACCGGCTTCTTCTCCGGCGACCCCGACCGTCAGCTTTCGCACATGCTGGCGGAGGCGGCGTCCCATCCCTATGCCGGCGCCAAGATCAAGATCGGCCGCGGCATCAAGAGCGACGTCGAGCGCGTGAAGCAGGCGCGCGAGGCACTGGGCCCCGACAAATTGCTGCTGGTCGACATCAACGGCGCCTATACACCCGACGTTGCGCTGGAATGCGCCCGCGCGATCGAGCCCTACGGTATCCACTGGATCGAGGAACCGTTGCCTCCGGGCGATCTGCGTGGCTATGCCGAGCTCCGCGCTCGCTCGCCGATTCCGCTGGCGGCCGGCGAGGCGCACCACACGGTGCGCGACTTCAAGGCGCTGATCGACCGCCGCTGCATCGACATCGTGCAGCCCTCGATCCCGGGCGTCGGCGGCCTGACCGAGGCGAGGCGCATTGCGGTCCTGACGCAGGCCTCGAACCTGCGGCTGGCACCGCATGTCTGGGGCGGTGCGGTCGGGCTGGCGACGGCCTGTCACTTCATCGCGGCGCTGGCCGATACACCGCACACGGAGCATCCGCCGCATCCGCTGATGCTGGAATACGACATGAGCGACAACGAGCTGCGCACCCGCCTGCTCAAGGAGCCGTTGAGGCTGGAGGCGGGCCATGTGCTGCTTCCGGAGGGGCCGGGCCTCGGCATCGACCTCGATCCGGCAGCGGTCGAGCGCTACAGGGTTTGCTAAAGCGGCAGGGCTCGTGCCAATCTTTCCGCCAACGGGGTGGAACGACCAGTTCGAAGGGGGATCACGCATGTTCAAGACGACTCGCCGCCTGACCATGGCAGGTGCCGCAGCTCTGGCCGCGGGCATTACCGGACGCCGGGCATCGGCCCAGGACGCGACGGTGAAAATCGGCGTCATTTATCCGCTGAGCGGCAACTCGGCGACCGCCGGCAACTATTCCAAGATGGCCCTCGAGGTCGGCGCCGACGTCGTCAACAACGGCAACGCCGATCTCGCCAAGCTCATTCCGCTCGCCAAGGGCGGCGGCCTGCCCGGGCTGAAGGGCGCCAAGATCCAGCTGATCTTCGCCGACAACCAGGGAACGCCGGCGGCCGGCCAGAACCAGGCCCTGCGCCTGATCACCGAGGAGAAAGTGGTCGCCCTGATCGGCGCCTACCAGTCGGGCATTACCCTGACCGCTTCAGCGATCGCCGAGCGCCACGGCATCCCGTTCGTCAACGGCGAGTCGGTCGCGGCGAACCTGACCGAGCGCGGCTTCAAGTGGTTTTTCCGCGTGACACCAGTGGCGCTCGACTTCGCGCGTGCCTACTCGGAATTCCTCAAGATACAGAAGGCGGCAGGCCGCAAGACCGACAATATCGCCCTGGTCCACGAAAACACGGAATACGGCAACTCGGTCGGCAACGTCATCATCGACCAGTTCAAGAAGGACGGTTTCAACGTCGGCACCAAGATCGCCTATTCGGCCAACTCCTCCGACGTGCAGCCGCAGGTGCTGCAGCTCAAGGAGAAAAACCCGGATGTGGTGATCTTCATCTCCTACACCTCGGACGCGATCCTCTACACCAAGACGATGAAGGAGCTGAACTGGAAGCCCGGCATCATGATCGCCGACAACGCCGGCTTCAATGACCCGGCCTTCGTGAAGAGCCTCTCCAACCAGGTCGATGGCCTGATCAACCGTTCGGCCTTCTCGGCCGGCAAGCCGGGCAGCGTGCCCGACCTGTTCAACAAGCTTTACGTCAAGAAGACCGGCGGCGATGAACTCGACGACGTGTCGGTGCGCGGCCTGCAGGCCTTCATGGTATTGGCCGACGCGCTGAACCGAGCCGGCTCGACCGAGCCCGCCAAGCTTCAGGCGGCACTCAAGGCCACCGACCTGCCGGCCTCGCAGATGGTCGCGGGCTACGACGGCGTCAAGTTCGACGACAAGGGCCAGAACGTGAAAGCGGCGAGCGTCGTGACGCAGATGCGAGGCGGCAAGTACGTCACCATCGCGCCCAAGGATCGCGCCACTGCCGAAGTGATCCTGCCGTACAAGGGCTGGTAAGGAGCGGGTGAGGGCCATTCCCGCTCGTCAGCCGAGGTTCGCCGCGTGTCGATGACGTTGGTGCAGGTGATCGTGTCCGGGCTGCTGCTCGGCGCGGTCTATGCCCTGTTCGCTTCTGGCCTCACGTTGATCTGGGGCATGATGAACGTCGTGAACTTCGCACACGGCGACTTCGTCATGCTTGGCATGTACAGCGCCGTCATGGTCTGGACGGCGCTGGGCGGCGGGCCGTTCGCGGCCGTCCCGGTGGCCGCGATGCTGATCGCGACCCTGGGGGTGCTGAGTTACTTCCTGCTGGTGCGCCATATCATGAAGGGCCCGATGCTGGCGCAGATCCTGGGGACATTCGGGCTCGCCCTGTTCCTGCGCTACGCCGCCTTCTGGTATTTCGGCGCCAACTTCAAGACCTTGCCCGACACGCTGGTGGGCGGCTCGTTCTCGCTGGGCGGCGTGCGCTTCGAGGGCTCGCGCGTGCTGGCGGGTGTGATGGGGCTTGCGGTCACCCTGGCGCTGCACCTCATCCTCACTCGAACCTCGATCGGCAGCCGCATGCTTGCTGTATCGGAGGATGCGACCGCGGCGCAGCTCATGGGGATCCGCCCCCAGCGCATGCAGGCGCTGGCCTGGGGCATGGCGGGCGCGGCGACCGGCATCGCGGGCGCGCTGATCGCCAACTTCTTCTACACCTCGCCGACGGTCGGCGAGACGCTCGCCATCATCGCCTTCGTCACCGTCTCGTTCGGCGGCTTCGGTTCGGTGCTGGGCGCACTGGTTGCCGGCCTGATCATCGGTGTGGTCGAATCTCTTTCGGCCTATCTCATCGGCCCGGTCTACAAGGACGTGGTCGTCTATGTCCTGTTTGTGATGGTGCTGTGGTTCCGGCCGCAGGGACTGATGGGCAAGGCATGAGCGTGCAGGCGTGAAGCGCTGGCTGTTCCCGGGCGCGATCGCCCTGCTGGTGCTGGTTTATCCGGTGCTGGTCGACGGCCTGCCGGTCTATCAGCGGCTGGGCGCGCTGGTCTTGCTGGCCGCGATCGGCGCCTCGGCCTGGAACATCGTCGGCGGCTATGCCGGCCAGGTCTCGGTCGGCCATGCCGTATTCTTCGGGTTCGGTGCCTACGCCTCGGTCGTCGTCTACACCCATCTCGAATGGCCGCCGATTGCCGGCGCGCCGCTCGGCATGGCATTGTCGGTGCTGCTCGCCGCCGTCATTGGCGTGCCGACGCTCAGGTTGTCCGGTCACTATTTCAGCATGGCGACCATTGCGGTCGGCGAGCTGGTCCGCGTGCTGAGTTCGACCAGCGAATTCCTGGGCGGCGCACAGGGGCTCGGCGGTCCGGCGATGCCGCGCACCGTGTTCGACCTCTCCTTCATCTCGGCGATGCCGTTCTATTACATCTTCCTCGCCGTTCTCGTGTTCCTGCTCGGCCTCACCTGGTGGATCGAGCATGGCCGCATGGGCTTCTACCTGCGCGCCATCAAGGACAGCGAGCGGGCTGCCCGCTCGCTCGGCGTATCTTCCGGCAGGTACAAGCTGTACGCCTACATGCTGAGCGGCGCCTTTACCTCGCTGGCGGGCTCTCTCTATCTCTGCATGTTCGGCTTCGTCGATCCCGAGTCCGGCTTCGGCATCCTGATCTCGGTCAAGATGGTGGTGATGGCGGCGCTCGGCGGCGCCGGACACCTCTTCGGACCGCTGGTCGGTGCGCTGATCCTGGTGCCGTTGGAAGAGCTGTCGAACAGCCTGCTCGGTGGCCAGGGTGCGGGCCTGACCTTCGTCGTCTATGGCGCCATCATCGTGATCATCGCCCGCTTCCTGCCGAGCGGCCTGCTGTCGCTGCTCGAACGCCGCAAGGTGACACGTGCTGATTGACGCGCGCAACGTGGTCAAGGCCTTCGGTGCCTTCAAGGCGGTCGACGACGCGTCGGTGTCGGTCGAGGAGGGCGATATTCTCGGCCTGATCGGCCCCAATGGCGCGGGCAAGTCGACGTTCTTCAATTGCCTCACGGGCGACCTGCCGGTGACGGCCGGCACCGTGGCCTTTGCCGGCCGCGACGTCACCAAACTGCCCCCGGAAGCCCGCGCGGCGCTGGGCTTGGCACGCACCTTCCAGGTACCGCTCACCTTCGAATCGATGTCGGTGCTCGACAACGCAACCATCGGCGCATTGTTGCGCCATCACAATGCGCGCGAGGCCCGGGCCAAGGCACGCGATGTCCTTCAGCGGGTCGGGCTGGGGGCCGTCATCGATACGCCGGCGCGCAGCCTTGGGACACCGGGCCGCAAGCGGCTGGAAATCGCTCGTGCTCTTGCCTCGGAGCCCAAGGCCCTGCTGCTCGATGAGGCAATGGCGGGCCTGACGCCAACCGAGGTGCGTGATGCCATCGAGTTGGTGCGCCGCATCCACGGTGGCGGCATTACCATCGTGATCGTCGAGCACATCATGGAAGTGATCGTGTCGCTGGCGAAGCGGGTGGTGGTGTTTCATCAGGGCCGCGAGATCTCGCGCGGCACGCCGCGCGAGGTGACCAGCGACCCCAAGGTCATCGAGGCCTATCTCGGCCGCCGCAAGGTGCATCACTGATGGCCACGTTGCTGAAAGTCGATCATCTAGAGGTGAAGTACGGCGACCTGATCGGGGTCGCTGACGTCTCGTTCGAGGTGCCTGAGGGCTCGGTGGTGGCGCTGCTGGGCTCCAATGGCGCAGGCAAGACCACCACCCTGAACGCCATCGCCGGCACGGCCCGCGTTTCGGCCGGCACCGTCGCCTTCGACGGCGAGAACATCGAAGGCCAGCCGGCCTACGCAATCGTTCGCAAGAGGTTGGCCCTGTCGCCCGAGGGTTGGCGGCTCTTCACGATGCAGAGTGTCGAGAACAACCTGCTGCTGGGCGCCACGCCGCTTTCCGACCGCAAGCGCATCCCGGGCCTGCTCGAGCGCGTCTATGCGGTGTTCCCTCGGCTCGCCGAGCGGCGCAACCAGCGCGCCGGCACGATGTCCGGCGGTGAGCGGCAGATGCTGGCGGTCGGCCGCGCGCTGATGAGCGAGCCCAGGCTGCTGATGCTCGACGAGCCGAGTCTTGGTCTCGCTCCCGCTGTCGTCGACACGATGTACGATGCGTTCGCCGCTCTTCACAAGGACGGTCTGACCATCCTGCTCGCCGAGCAGTCGGTCGATCTTGCCCTGGAAGCCGCCGATCATGCCTATGTGCTGCAGGTCGGCCGTACGGTGCTTCAGGGTCCGGCACAGAGCCTGGCTGACAACCCCGACGTCCAGCGCATCTATCTCGGAATCGAATGATCAGAAGCTGGCGTGCAGCCTGCCGCTGAAAACGTGCACCGGTCCACGATCGCCGTTGTAGGCGGGATTGAGCAGAAGTTGATAGTCGGCCGTAATGACCAGGCCCTTGGTCATCTGGAAGGCATAGTAGGACTCGATGACCTTTTCCGGCGTGTAGTTGGGCAATTGCCCGTCGCCGACCAGCGGACCGAGGCCGCCGGCGGCGAAAAAGTTGCGATGGGGTTCCGATACCCAATTGATCGCACCACCCAGTCCGACGCGATCGTCGGGGCGGCCCCAGGACCGGCCCTTGATCGACAAGCCGCCGGACAGGCTTTGGTCGATATCGGTGAAGGACATGATCTCGGTCTGCCCGTTGTTCCAGCTCCAGCGGGCAAAGGCGCCGACGTCCTCGCTCAGCTCCTGTTGCAGGTTCACATAGTAGCCGTATTTGATACGGGTCTGTCGCGTCTGTGAGATCGTGTTGTCGGCCGTAATTCCCGCACCGCGCGCCAGCGCCGTGGCATCGACGTAGGAGCCCGAGAAACTGCTGTTGAGAAAGGCGCCGACCTTGGCCACACCGGGCCGCTCGAATGCCTTGTAGCGTGCTTCGAGCTCGGTGACGTAGCCGCCGCGGCTGAACAGGTTCCAGTCCATGACGTTGCCGTTGGATACGTTGGGCATCAGGAAATACCCGGTGCGCACCGCCCAACTCGGCTGGTTGAACTCGACGGCGGCGCCGTAGGTCAGGCCGAGCCGGTCCGCCGCGTAGTCGAACGCGCCGGCGGCCCAGATCGACCAATTCATGAAGTCGACGCGCGTGTCCTCGGCATATTCGTTGGTATCGAACAGGTCGTGGATCGCGTACTTGCCGACCTGCACCGTGATGCGGCGCACGTCCTTTTCGCCCGCGAGCTGACCATAGTCGCTTTCCACTTTCTCGCGGTCGCCGCCCAGGCCGAATTCCTGGCGAAGGAACAGGCGCGAGGTGTTGTAGCGCGGAAAGGGAAAGTTCGATTTTTGTGCTTCGCCGTTGGGAAAGCCGCCGGCACCCGTCGTGTTGGCGACGCCGAAACCCTGAAGCAGCTCCGGATTGAAATAGAGCTCGCCGCCCTGCCAGAGTCGCACGCCGAGAAAGACGCCGGTGGTCCAGGTCTCGCGGCTCTGTCCCTCAGGCGGCAGACTCTCCGGCCCGCTGAAGGCCGCAGGGAAAGCAGGATAGCCCTGCATGATGAAGGTCGTCTGGCCGTGGATCTCCCAGCTTCCCGGGCCTCGTGCATCCACTCGAGCAGAGTCGTCGGCGCCGTCGAAGCGATAGTTCAGGCCGACTCGGAATCGGTGCAGGTCGTACAGGGAGTCCCAGCGCGCCGGCTGGGCGAAGCCGAAACCGCGGATGCCGAGGTTTGTGTAGAGATACTCGAGCCGTGTCGACCAGCGCGGCCCCAGGCTGTAGTCGATGCCGCCCCCCACCGTGTACCCGAAGCGCCACTGGCCGGGCGTCGCGTCCTCATTGTCGGTCATGGCATCGGTACGCGAATAGCGCGTGCTGGCCCAGGCGAGGCCGCCGGTCAGGAAGGGGGTGAAGGCACCGATCGAATAGCCGATCCGCCCACGCAAGGTGCCGAGATATTCCAGCTGTTCGTTGCCCGACCCGCTGTAGGTCGAGCGCGTCGCCATGACGTTGGCGAGGTCCATGTAGCTCGCAAACGAGACGTCGGCTTCGACGCCGAGCATCAGCCGTGACGGGAAATAGTGCTCGTAACCACCCTGCACGCCGCCCATCAGTGTGCCCCAGGGACTGAAGCCGCCAGCCTGGGCGACACCGCCCGAGGGATCGCCCAGGGCGGCATTGGCGGTGCCGAACAGGTAGCCGACATGGCCGCCCAGATAGAAGGCGGAAGGCGGAGTCTGGGCTGCGGCCGCACCCGGCAACAGCAGCGCGGCGATGGCGGCGACAGTCCCCTTCATTGCCGATGCTCTAGCACGGCGCAGGTTACAGATTGCTTTCAGCACTTGCCGGCGAGGCGCTCATCGGCGCATCAGGACGGCGACGTGAGCGGCGGCCGAGGCGGCCAGCGCCTCGAGGTCGTAGCCGCCCTCGAGCGCCGAGACCACGCGACCACGGCAGTGCTTGTCGGCGAGGGCGAGCAGTTCCCGGGTCAGCCAGGCGAAGTCTTCGACCTCGAGATTGAGCTGCGCCAGCGGATCGCGCCGGTGCGCATCGAAACCGGCCGACACGATCAGCAGTTCCGGCGCGAAGTCGTCGAGCCTGGGCAGGATGCCGTCGGCCCAGGCGGTGCGGAAGGCGCTGCCGCCGCTGCCGGCCGCCAGCGGCATGTTCACGACGTTGCCGTCGATGCCCCGTTCGCGGGCAGACCCGGTCCCCGGATAAAATGGAAACTGGTGAGTCGAGGCATAGAACAGCGAGGGATCGCTTTCGGCGATCGCCTGCGTGCCGTTGCCGTGATGGACGTCGAAATCGACGATCGCGACCTTCTTGATTCCGTACTTGGCCTGCGCATGCCGTGCGCCGATCGCCACATTGTTGAACAGGCAGAATCCGCCGGGCAGGGTGGCCGATGCGTGGTGACCCGGTGGCCGGACCGCCGCGAAGGCGTTGCTGCACTTGCCGCCCATCACCGCCTCGACTGCCAGTACGACGGCGCCGGCGGCACGCTGGACCGCCTCGGCGGTGCCGGTGCTGATCACGGTGTCGGGATCGACATTGACCAATTCGCCCGGCGGTGGCCGCACGCTCAGGATGGTCTCGACCAGTTCCGCCGGATGGACCCGTACGAGCTGCTCATGTGTCGCCATCGGTGCCTCGACCCGCTTCAGTCCGTCGAACGCCGGATCCTCCAGTGCGCCGAGAAGCGCGCGCAGCCGGTCGGGCCGCTCCGGATGATATTCGCCGGTGTCGTGGTCGAGGAAAGCCGGATGGCTGATCAGCAAGGTCGACATGGCAACACTGTAGAGTGCGTTTGTCGCCAAGGCATCCTCCGGGTTAACGTGGCTTCAACATGCCTGTACCCAGTGCGCTGGTCTGCGTTCATTGCAGCGCCCGCTATCCCACCACCCACTATGACCAGGATTGCCCGGCCTGCCGGGCCAAGGGCATCTCCGCCAATCTGACGGTTGCCTACGACAGCCGTCCCGGCGAGGGACTTGACCAGGAGAGGCCGCCGCACCGGCCCGGCTCGCTGTGGCGCTGGGACGACTTCCTGCATGCGTCGGCCGCCGAGGCGGTCAGCCTGGGCGAGGGGAATACGCCGCTGCTGCACGCCCCGTCGCTCGGTCTCGGCGATGTCTGGATCAAGGACGAATCGCGCAATCCCACCTGGTCGTTCAAGGACCGGCTGGCGTCCGGCGCGCTGACCATGGCGAAGAAATTCGGCGCCAAAGTCATCGCCTCGAGTTCCTCTGGCAATGCCGGCGCGGCGGCGGCGGCCTTCGCGGCCAAGGCCGGCATTCCCTGCGTGGTCTTCACGTTCATCGGCTCGGCCGGTCCGCTGGTCCTGCAGATGCGCGCCTACGGCGCTATGGTGGTGAAGGTCGCCGACAAAGCCGACCGCTGGCGCCTTCAGACGCTGGGTGTGCGCGAATTCGGCTGGTATCCGACCTCGCCATTCTTCGGCCCGGTGGTCGGCAGCAATCCCTATGGCATGGAAGCCTACAAGACGATTGCCTACGAAGTCGCCGAGTCGTTCGACTGGGACGTGCCGGACTGGTGCGTCCTGCCGGTGTGCTACGGCGACGCGCTGTACGGCATGTGGAAGGGCTTCGAGGAACTGAAGGCGATCGGCTGGACCAAGCGTGTGCCGCGCTTCGTCGCCGCCGAAGTCTCGGGTTCACTACCCGCCGCGCTCGCCTCGGGCGACCCGATGCCGCCGGTCACGACGCGCAATGTGCCCACGATCGCGACCTCGATCGGTGCGGCACAGGGTACCGTTCAATCGCTCGGTGTGCTGCGCAAGACCGACGGCGCTGCCGTCACTGTCGAGGACGACGAGATGCGGCGCTGGGTGGTCAAACTCGCGGCCAAGGAGGGCATCTGGCCCGAGGCCTCGTCGGCGGCGCCTTTTGCCGCCATCGAGCACCTGCGCGCCAAGGGCACGATCAAGCCGAACGCGCGCTGCGTAGCGTTGCTGACGGCTGCGGGACTGAAGGATCCCGGGCCGATCGAGCAGGCGCTCCCGGAGCCTCCGGTCGTCACCGGTGGCTTGAAGGA
>CAWUOG010000067.1:0-11806 GCA_963923875.1 uncultured Alphaproteobacteria bacterium | reverse complement strand
GGCGCCGCCCGCGGCCGCGACGGCGACAGCCACGACACCAGCGACAGTACCGACCGCGCCGCCCAAGGCGGCCGAGTAACCAGGAGGACAGAGAGACAATGGAAAAGCGCAAGCTCGGCAAGTCGGGCATCGAATTCGCCCCGATCGCCTTCGGCGGTAACGTCTTCGGCTGGACCGCCGACGAAGCGACCTCGCATCGCCTGCTCGACGCCTTCGTCGACGCCGGCTTCTCGTTCATCGACACCGCCGACGTCTATTCGCGCTGGTATCCGGGCAACAAGGGCGGCGAAAGCGAGGCCATCATCGGCACCTGGCTGAAGAAGAACCCGGCCAAGCGGGCCAAGGTCCAGATCGCGACCAAGTGCGGCATGGTGCCGGCCGAGGGTGCGTTGAAGCGCGACCATATCAAGTGGTCGGTCGACGAGTCGCTGAAGCGGCTGAACACCGACTACGTCGACCTCTTCCAGTCGCACAAGGACGACAAGGCCACGCCGCTCGAGGAAACGCTCTCGACCTACGGCGAGCTGGTAAAGGCGGGTAAGATCCGGGCGATCGGCGCCTCCAACTACGACGCGCCGCGCCTGGCCGAAGCCGCCAGGATCTCCAGGGAGAAAGGCCTGCCGCGCTACGAGAGCCTGCAGCCGCACTACAATCTGGTGGAGCGGGGCCTGTTCGAGGGCGCGCTGGAGGACGAGTGTCTGAAGGAAGGGATCGGCGTGATCCCGTATTACTCGCTGGCCTCGGGCTTCCTGTCGGGCAAGTACCGCTCGGAAGCCGATGTCGGCGAGGCCAAGCGTGCCGCCGGCGTGAAGAAGTACATCAATCCCAAGGGGCTGGGCGTGCTGAAGGCACTCGACGAGGTGTCGAAGAAGCACAATGTCGACAACACGCAGGTGACGCTCGCCTGGCTGCTGCAGCGCAAGTCGATCACCGCGCCGATCGTCAGCGCCACCAGCCTGCAGCAGCTCAAGGACCTGATCGCGGCGCCGGGCATCAAGCTCGATGCCGCCGACGTCGCCACCATCGACAAGGCGAGTGCGCCGTAGTTTTCCGGACCGCGGGCCTCCAGGCCCGCGCGAGGGGTGCCCGGAGACGGGCGCCCCAACCTAGATGAAGCGGGCCTGGAGGCCCGCGGTCCAGCAAGACAAGAGTACCAAATGCTCATCTTCCGCCAGCTCTTCGACCCGACTTCATCGACCTACACCTATCTGCTCGGCTGCTCGGTCACGAAGGAAGCCGTGCTGATCGACCCGGTGTTCGAGCAGGTGCGGCGCGACTCGGCGCTGATCGCGGAACTGGGGCTCAAACTGCTGTGGACGCTCGAGACGCACGTCCACGCCGATCACGTCACCGGCGCCTGGCTGCTCAAGCAGCGCGAGCAGTGCGGCATTGCGCTGGCCGAGGCGAGCGGTGCCGCCGGCGCCGACCGGCTGCTGAAGGACGGCGACCGCGTCGCCTTCGGCAAGCGTTCGCTGGAAGTACGCGCGACGCCCGGCCACACCAGCGGCTGCCTGACCTATGTGCTCGACGACGAGAGCATGGCCTTCACCGGCGACTGCGTGCTGATCCGGGGCTCCGGCCGCACCGACTTCCAGCAGGGCGACGCGCGCGCTCTCTATCGCTCGGTGCGCAGCCGCATCTTCTCCCTGCCGGAGACCTGCCTTCTGTATCCCGCGCACGACTATCGCGGCCTCACCGTCAGCTCGGTCGCTGAGGAAAAGAAGTACAATCCGCGGCTCGGCGGCGAGGTCGGCGAGAGCGACTACGCGGGCTACATGAAGAACCTCAACCTGCCGCATCCCAAGCAGATCGACGTGGCGGTGCCGGCCAACCTGCGCTGCGGCCGGCCGGGCAACGACGCGGGCGCGCTTCAGGATCCCGATTGGGCGCCTCTGCGCTTCACTTTTTCGGGCGTCTGGGAAGTCGAGCCGCACTGGCTGGAGGAGAATCTCGACAAGGTGCGTGTCGTCGACGTGCGCGAGCCCAACGAGTTCTCGGGGCCGCTGGGCCATATTCGCGGCGCCCAGCTGGTGCCGCTGGGAGAGCTCGGGGCAAAGGCCGCCGAGATTCCCAGGGACAAGCCGGTTGTCGCGGTCTGCCGCGCCGGCAGCCGGTCCGCGCACGCCACGGCGATCCTGTTGAAGGCGGGTTTCAGCGACGTCGCCAACCTGCCGGGCGGCATGCTGCGCTGGCGCGGCGAAGGCCGCGCGGTCGACGGCGGTGCGGTCTGAGAGGCGAAATGTGAGGGGCGAAGTTTGAGGATCGGGCGCTTCGTCGTCGCCGCGGTACTCCTGGCGTCGATAACGGTCCTGCTGCCGGCGTCGCCATCCTCTGCAGCAGACGTCGACACCGAACACATGTTCGGCTTCACCGAAGGCAGCGACATCGGCACGGCGCACCAGCCTGAGGCCGAACTCGAGACGATCGGCGCGTTCGGACGCGCCGACGGGAACTACAGCGCCGTCTCGGCAACGGCATCGCTCAAGTACCCGCTGACCAGCTCTTTTCGCCTGGCTCCCTCGGTCACGTTCACGCGCTTCGCCAGCTCCGGAGTGACGAACGTCGACGATATCGAGCAGGTCAAGGCCGAGCGCGCCGGCCTGGAGTTTCGCTGGAAGGCGCTCGATCGCACGACGGCGCCTGTCGGGCTCACCTTCGTCGCCGCGCCCACCGTCGGCTTCGTCGATCCGCTGAGTGGCGCGGCGGGCGATGCCCTGGGAATGGGGCTGATCGGCATCGTCGACCGTGCGCTGGTCCCCGACCGGCTCTTCGCGGCGCTGAATTTGGTCTACGACTTCGGCAGGGTGCGGAACTACGCCAGCGGCCTCACGACCGACATGTCTTTCCTGGGGTTCGACGCCGCCTTTTCGACCAGGGCGCTGCCCTGGCTCTATACCGGCGCCGAGGTCCGCTACGAGCGCGCCTTCGACGGGTTGGCGTTCGGCACTCTGGTCGGCCAGGCGGTCAATGTCGGCCCCGTGTTCTTCATGACCCTGGGACGGGGCGTGTCCTTGTCGGGAGCCTGGAACATCCAGGCCTGGGGAGCAACGACGTCCCAGGGGGCCGGCCTCGACCTCGTCAACTTCAACCGCAATCTGTTCAAGCTCAGGTTGGCGGTCGACCTGTAGCGACCGCCATTCTGCTGCGCGGCGGCCCGGCTTGCTGGACTCACGCGGGCTGCACTAGAGTTTCCCGGACGACGAAGGCCGCCAAGGCCTCGGGAATTCCAGGGAGGAATGATTTGAATCCGACGCGGCGCCGCATCATCGCGGCCGGCGCGGGCGTCCTGGCGACGCCTGCCTTGTTAAATTCCTCGTCGGCGCAAGGCGCCTTTCCGTCCAAGCCGATCCGCATCGTCGTGCCCTATCCGGCGGGCGGCCAGACCGACGGCATCGCGCGCTCCTTCGGCGATTTCCTGTCCCGCAAGCTCGGTCAGTCGGTCGTGGTCGAGAACAAGGGCGGCGCGGGCGGCACCATCGGAGTGGCCGAGGTCAAGCGGGCCGCGCCCGACGGCTACACGATCCTGTGCACCATCTCCTCGTCGCTGATCCAGAACCGCATCACGGTGAAGGATCTGCCCTACGATCCGGAGAAGGATTTCACCTATCTGACCATGACGACCAGCCTCGGCGGGCCGGTCGTGGCGGCCGAGAAGACCGGCGCCACCAACCTCAAGCAGTTCGTCGAATACGCGAAGAAGGTCGACAAGGTGAACTGGGGCGCCTACGGCCCCGGTTCGACGCCGCACGTGCTGGTCGAGACCATGGCCAAACAGTACGGCTTCAAGGTCGAGGTTGTGCAATACCGCGGCGAGGCCGCGATGTTCGCCGACGTGACCGCCCAGGCGCTCGACGGGGCCTCGGGCAGCCCCGCCGCGGCGACGCCGGTGATCGCCTCCGGCAAGGGCCGGATCATCGCGGTGGTGGGCGACCGCCTGCCGGGCTGGCCGGACGTGCCGACCATGACCGAGCAGGGCGCGGTCGGCGGCGCCTACGAGACGCGCGCGTTCGCAGCCTTCGCGGTTCCGGCGGCGACGCCGAAGGACATCGTCAGGAAACTGTCCGACACGCTGATCGAGGCCGGCACCGACGAGAAGGTGAAGCAGCTTCTGGTCAACTATCAGATCGTCGGGCCGCTGAGCTTCGAGGCGACAAATGCGCGCTTCAAGCGCGACACCGAGATCATGCTGGCCGTGCTGAAGGAGATCGGCCTCAAGCCGGAATAGGACCTCGCCGTCTCCGCGCGCCGGTGTCAGTGACCGGCGGGCGCGGCCTTCAGGATCTGCGGCGCGGCGGCGGCGACGGCTTCATGGTCATCGCCGCGGCCGGCCAGCGTGACGGTCGGGAACGCGAACTTGATGCCGTTCTCGTCGAACGCCTTCTTGATCATGGCGTTGGCGCGACGGCGGATCACGAACTGCTCGCCCGGCTTGGTCATCATCTTCATGCGGATGTTGATGGCGTATTCGCCGAACTGCTCGATGCCCTGCATCTTCAGCGGCTGCAGGATGTTCGGCGCGAGGTCGGGATCCTTGGCGAGTTCGAGCCCGATCTGCTTGATCAGCTTCTTCGCCTTGTCGACGTCGGAATCGTAGGTGATGCCGATCTGATCCTTCACGATCACCCAGTCGCGGCTCATGTTCTGCACTGCGCCCAGCATGCCGAACGGGATGGTGAACAGCGGCCCGCGCTGGTGGCGCAGCTTCACCGAGCGCAAGCTGAACGATTCGACCACGCCCTTGTAGCTGCCGCTCTGGATGTACTCGCCGACCCGGAAGGCGTCGTCGAGCATGTAGAACATGCCGCTGATGATGTCGCGCACCACGGTCTGGCAGCCGAAGCCGACCGCGACGCCGACCACGCCGGCGCTGGCGACCAGCGGGCCGATCTCGACGCCGAGGGCGGACAGTGCCATCAGCGCGGCCATCACCAGCATCAGGATGGCGGCGATGTTGCGTCCGATCGGCAGCAGGGTGCGCACGCGGGCGCGGCGGCGGGCCTCGTTGGCGTCGACACCGGCGCTGGCCTGTGCGTTCGCCAGCGCGTTGTCGGCCAGCGCCTTGATGACGTTCCAGCCGAGGTCGGCTGCCAGCAGGATGATCAACGCATGCAGGCCGCCACGCAGCAGGCGCGTCAGCGCATCCTCCTGTGCCGCCAGCGAGCCGACGTCGAGCTTCCAGCCGACCAGCAGGACGGCGATGCCGGCCAGGATGGCGGCGGCGCGCATCGCCTGTTCGACGATCACCGCGGCCACGGAGACCGGTCCCACCGTTCCGTCGGGGCCGACCACCGGGCGCATGAGATGGCGCGCCGCATGGCGGGCGGCCTTGATCGTCATCGGCGTGAACACCACGACGGTCAGCAGCCAGAATCCGTTCATCGCGCCGGAAGTCCACATCATCCAGAACACGACCACGACGAAGGTGGCGAGCCAGCGCCCGGCCTTGGCGCCCAACCGGCCGGTGTTCGTGCCGTCGAGCGGCCGGCGCCATACCAGCGCGATGGCGATCGCGACCAGGCCGAGGCCCAGCACATAGGCGAGAACTTCGAGGCCCGGCCGCGGCACGCCGAAAACGCGCAGCGTGGCGATGATTGCCCAACCGAACGCGTACCAGCAGACGAAGCCGCCGAGATTGCGGTACCACAGCGCGGCGGTCGGGACGTCGAGTTCGAAGGCAGCGAGCATGCGATCGCTTCCGTCGGCCGGCCGCAGCAGCAGCCGCAGTCCGGCCAGGATCATGCGACACCACAGCAGGGCCGCGATCAGCGCGGTGCCCGATTCGCGGATCTGCGCGGGCCATTCGATCGCCAGCCAGACCACCAGCATGCCGACCGCGAAGGCGCCGATGGCGGCGGCTCGCAGCAGCGCATCGATGCCGAAGCGGGTCAGGCGTTCGACCACGGTGGCCGGTTCCTGGGCGACGAGGCGTGCGCTGGTTCCCGCGGTGACGCGCCGCAGGACCCATTCGGCGACGACGCCGGCCGCCAGGCAGGCCACGATGGTGATCAGCATGCGGCCGGTGCCCGCTGCGCTGGTGGCCTTGCCGAAGGCCTGTGCCGCATCCGACAGGTAGCGCGGCATGTCCGGAACGGCCTGGAGGATCGCCTGGGCGTGCTGGTGCAGCTTCGCGACGCTGCCGTCGAGCATCGACGAGGAGGGCCCCTCGACGCCCTGGGCGACGGCCCGGAGCGGAAGCAGGGCAAGAAGAGCGGGAGCGAGGCGACGGAGCGTGAGCATCATGCGTTCGATTTTAGTCTTGGGAAGCGAGTCTCGCCAGAGACGGTGCGTCGAGGCTGGTCCGCCACTGAAATTTGTGCGCACGTCGCAGGAGACGCTGGCGCCGCTACTTCCCTGTCCGACGGGGGAAGAAGTTCAAGCCGGCGCCGCGCTGGTCTGCAGCCGATCGCGGTAGGTCTCGGGCTGGAACAGGGTCGCGACCAGCGAGATCGCGGCGGCGCCCATCAGCATCCAGGCCGGGCTGAGATCGTTGTCGGTGCGATGGATCAGCCATTCTGCGGCCAGCGGCGTCAGGCCGCCGATCACGCCGAGCGCGGTGTTGTAGCCCAGCGCCACCACCGTGCAGCGCACCTGGTAGGGCGCGGCTTCCACCAGGGCGGCGGGAATGACGCCGCTCACCATGCCGACGATGATCACGAAGCCCGCCTGGCCCAGCCCGATGAACATCGGATCGGGATGGTGCATCAGCCACAGCAGCGGCATCGAGCCGGCCAGGCCGAGCACGACGCAGGCCAGCAGGATCGTCTTGCGGCCGATCCGGTCCGACAGCCAGCCCATGAACAGGGTGGCGGGAATGAGTCCGGCCTCCGCCGCGGTGGTGATCTCCAGCGAGCGCGCCGGTGCCACGCCGTCGACCGTCTGCAGCCAGCTCACGACATAAAGAAACATCAGGTAGTAGGAGACGGCGAAGAAGGCGGCCATGCCGGCGAAGCGCGCCAGCAGCGGGAAGTGCTCGCGCAGCATCCGGGCGAGCGACGGCCGCTCGGTCTGCGCCATCGGCGCCTCGTGAATGTGCCGGCGCAGGAACACGCCCGCGAGGCCCAGCCCCAGGCCGAGCAGGAAGGGAATGCGCCAGCCCCAGGCCGCCATCATGTCGGCCGGCAGCAGTTCGGCGAGCACCGCGCCGGTGCCCGATCCGAGCAGGCAGCCGAGGCTCGCGCCGACACAGCCCATGGCGCCCAGGACGCCGCGACGGCCCGGCGGCGCGCGCTCGACCAGAAAGACCATGGCGGTCGTGAACTCGCCGCCGATCGCCACGCCCTGGAAGACGCGGAGGAAGGTCAGGATCACCGGCGCCGCCAGCCCGATCGTGGCGTAGCCCGGCAGCAGCCCGACCAGGAAGGTCGGCACCACCATGGCGCCGATCGAGAGCGTGAGCGCGGTCTTGCGGCCGAAGCGGTCGCCGACATAGCCCATGACGGCGCCGCCCAGCGGCCGCATCACGTAGCCCACGGCGAAAACCCCGAACGCCGCCAGCACCTGCGCCACCGGGTCGGCCTTGGGAAAGAACGCCGCGCCGATCGACACGGCGAAGTAGCCGTAGATCGAGAAATCGTACCATTCGAGCGTGTTGCCGATCATCCCGGCGGCGACGGTGCGCACGGTTGTGGGGCTCGCCGTGCCGTTGCGAATCTCGGCCATCTCTATTTCTTCTCGATGTTCCAGAACACCGGCACGGGGCTCACCACCACGCCGCTCAGCCGGTCGGCGCGGGTCGCGGTCGGCAGCGTGTACTGGCCGAGATGGATGTGGGTGCCGTAGGCGACGGCGCGGGCCTGCAGATCGGCGGCGATCTTCTGCCGGGCCGAGGCATCGGGCGCGCGGGCGAAGGCGTCGCGCAGGCGCTCGACCTCGGCGTCGCACGGCCAGCCGAAATTGGCCTTGTCGCACGACGCCGTCAGCATCGAGTTGGTCAGCGGGTTCATCATGTCGACCGACAGCCATGCCGTCATGAAGCCGTTCCAGCCGCCGTCGTTGGCCGGGGTCTTGCGCAGGCGGCGCGAGACGATCGCCTGGAAATCGAGCGGCACCATCTCGACCTTGAAGCCGCCCTTCTCGAGCAGGTCCTTGGCGATCGGCCCGGCATTGGTCAGCACGGCGATGTCGGTGGTGTGCAGCATCACGATCGGCGTGCCGTCATAGCCCGCTTCCCTGAGCAGCTCCTTCGACCTGGCGAAGTTGCCGCGCACCAGCCCGTCCATGCCGGCGCTGTTCTCCAGCGGCGTGCCGCAGACGAACATGGCGTCACAGGTCCGGTAGTAGGCCTTGTCGCCGATCACGCCCTCGAGGAACGCCGCCTGGTCGAAGGCGTACATCGCCGCGCGTCGAACCTTCTCGTTGTCGAACGGCGGCACCAGGGTGTTCCAGCGGAACACGTACTGCGCGCCGATCGTGTTGTAGACCTCGAGCTTGACGTTCCTGTCGGCGCGCAGCAGGCCCTTCAGGTCGTGCGGCGGCGCCTCGATGTAGTCGATCTCGCCGGCCAGCAGCGCGTTCACCGCCGTCATGTGGTCGGGGATGGCGAGCCATTCCACGCGGTCGACCTTGGCGACCTTGCCGCCGGCCAGGCCCGAGGGCGGCTCCTTGCGCGGCACGTAGTCGGGGTTGCGCACATAGACGGTCTTCTCGCCGGGCTTCCACTCGTCCTTCTTGAAGATGAACGGGCCCGAGCCGATGAATTCGGAGATCTGCTTGCCGGGATCGGTCTCGGCGATGCGCCTGGGCATCATCAGCGGCGTCGAGCCGCCCGGCTTGGCCAGCGAATCGATCGCGAGCCCGTACGGCTCCTTCAGCACCATCCTGAACGTCCTGTCGTTCACCGCCTCGAACGAGGCGACGAAGCTCATGAGCTTGATGCCGGTCGAATCGCGCGCACCCCAGCGCTTCAGCGAGGCGATGCAGTCCTCCGCGGTGACCGGCGCGCCATCGTGCCATTTCAGCCCGTCGCGCAGCGTGAAGCTGTAGGTGAGCAGGTCGGGGCTCAGTGTCCAGGTGTCGACCATCTGCGGCTGCGGCGAGAGCTTCTCGTCCATCGCAAACAGCGTGTCCCACACCATGTAGCCGTGGTTGCGCACGATGTTGGCGGTGGTCCAGATCGGGTCGAGCACCTTCAGGTCCGAATGCATCACCGCCTTGATGGTCTTGGGCTGGGCGAACGCCGGAGCGGCAAGGCACGCAACGAGAGCGGCCAGGATCGAGGTCGTCTTCTTCAACGCGGGAACTCCTTATGCTCTTGCCGGACCGCGGGCCTCCAGGCCCGCTCGTGATCTTGATGCCGAGGCGGGCCTGGAGGCCCGCGGTCCGCCGAGATCAACTCTTCCAGGCCTGCGTTGCCCGATCTCCGGGCGCGATGGCGTCCGCCTTGGGCGTCTCGACCTTCTGCATGTGCTGGTAGCGCTGGGCGGCGAACCACAGCGCGTAGTCGCCGAACTTGATCGGCGGATACTTCGCCGGGTTGGAGGCCGACTGGCAGGAGGGCAGGCACGCGATGGTGCTGTCGTGGTCGGGATCGAAGAAGAACGGAATGGCGTAGCGCACGGTGCCGGAGACGTTGCGCACGCGATGCGGCGTCGACAGGAAGCGCTCGTTGGTCCAGCGGTGCAGGATGTCGCCGCCGTTCACCACGAAGGCGCCCTCGACATGGGGCGCGTCCATCCATTCGCCGCTCGGGAGCAGGATCGACAGGCCCTGCACCTTGTTGGGCGGCAGCAGGGTCATGAACCCGGAGTCGGTGTGCGGCACGAGGCTCGCGATCGTGTCGTCGCTGCCGTCGATCTGGGGATAGCGCGACTGGCGCAGGATGAAGTGCGGCTTGGCGAAGTAGCTGTCGAAATGGTTGGCCGGCAGGCCGAGCGCCAGCGCGTAGAGCGGCACCAGCTTGAGGCACATCGCCTCCATCGCTTCCATGTACGTCAGGGTCTGCTCGCGGAAGCCCGGCAGGTTGGCCGGCCACTGGTTCTGCACGTGGAAGCGCCGGCCTGCGATCACGTCGGGGTCGTCGGCGGCGCGGTCGCGGCGCAGGAAGTAGGCCTCGTTCTGGCTGGGCTTCTTGCCCTGGGCGGCGGCGTTGGGCGGCGCCTTCTCGGCGATCGGCATGTAGCCGATCGTGTGGTCGTTGACCCTGATCTTGAGCTTCTCTTCCATCGGCTGGGCGTGGAAGCGGGCAGCGGCCTCGTACTGCGCGTCGATCAGGGCCTGCGGGATGCCGTGGCCGGCCAGGTAATAGAAGCCGACGTTCTCGAAGGCGTAGCGCAGGTGGCGTGCCGCGCGCTCGGCGCCGCCCGGCTTGCCGGCGAAATAGTCCGACACATCGATCAACGGAATTTGGCCACCGATCATGGTCAGATCGGACGGCTTGGTGGACGGCGCGAGATCCTGCGGCATGCTCGGGACTCCAGGCGGGCTTGCGATACTATAGGGCATGATCATCGCAAATATCGAGCCGATCGCGCTCTCCGCCGGCGGCCTCTCGCTCGTGCTGTGCCGGGTATCGACACAGTCGGGCCTGGTCGGTTACGGCGAATGCCTCTGCAACAGGCCTCCCATGCAGAAGGCGCTGGTCGCAACCATTCGCGACGCCATCGCGCCGCTCTATCTCGGCAAATCGGTCGATGACCGGGCGGCGCTGAACCTCGCCGTGCGCCGACGCTTCGCGAGCTTCGGTCGTGCCGGGACGGTGCTGAACGCGCTGGCCGCGATCGACATCGCGCTGTGGGACATCGCGGGCAAGGCGGCGAACAAGTCCATCTCGGCGATGCTCGGCGGCGCGAAGCGCACGCGCCTGCCGGTGATGGCGAGCCTCGACAAGTACGACGACGGGAAAAAGGTGAGCGCGCGGCTGGCGCAGGCGCTTTCGACCGGGGTGAAGGCGGCGAAGATCCACGAGGCGCCGCTCGGGATCATCGAGGCGGCGCGTGCCGTCGTGCCGCGCGAAGTGCCGTTCGTCGCCGACAGCAACAATGCCCACACGCTGGCCGACATCCGGCGCGACGAGGCCCGCTGGCGGGCGCTCGGCCTGCTGTTCTTCGAGGATCCGTTCTGGCCGCCGGAAGATCTGCTGGCGATGGACCGCATGGCGGGCGTGCCGATCGGCATGGGCGCCGACTTCGGCTCGAGCGAGCAGATGGCGGTCTATGCGAAGGCGCCGGCGATTTCCGTGCTGCAGCCCGACGTCTGCATGCTGGGCGGCATCACCGAGGCCAGCCGCGCGGTGCGGATGGTCGAGGCGGCGGGCAAGGTCCCGGCGCCCCACACGCCGTTCGCCGGGCCGGCGGCACTGGCCTCGTTGCATCTGCTCGCGGTGGCGACAGACGAGAACTACTTCGCCGCAATCGAGCCGGGCGAGGGCCGCGACATGTACGGCATCGGCGTGCCGCGCTGGCAGCCGTTCATCGACGTGCCGACCGGTCCGGGACTCGGCGTCGACCCCGATCCGGCCTTCCTGCGTGCCCACGATTGTGCGAAGGAATGAAGAAGCATCCCCCATTCACATGGGGAGGAAATTGAAATCGGAGGACTCGCCAATGCCATCGCCGCTTTTCGACCTTACCGGCAAGGTCGCCGTCGTCACCGGATCGAGCAAGGGCATCGGCAAGGCGATCGCCCTGCATCTGGCGCTGTCCGGCGCCAAGGTCGTCGTGTCGTCGCGCAAGGCGCCGGTCTGCGAGGAAGCGGCGGCGGAAATCCGCAAGGCGGGCGGCCACGCCACCGTCATTCCCTGCAACATCTCCGACAAGGCGCAGTGCGAGAAGCTGATCGGGGAGACCCAGAAGCAGGTCGGCCCGGTCGA
>CAWUOG010000066.1:0-11806 GCA_963923875.1 uncultured Alphaproteobacteria bacterium | reverse complement strand
TCGACGTCGTGCATCAGCCGGTCGTTGGAGCCGTGCACGATCTGGTTCACCGCGAACGGCGCGACCTTCCGGTCAGGGTGCTTGGCCTTGTATTCGCCGAGTTCGCCGGTGATGCGCTTCAGCCACTCCTCGAGCACTTCCTTGGGCCGCGCGTTCAGCGCCGGAAAGGACCCGACGACACCGGCCTTGCACTGCTCGATCACCAGGGTGGGGTTCGAGATGATGAACAGCGGCGCGCCGACCACGGGGATCGAGAGGTTGTCGCGCAGCAGAGCGGGAAGAGCCATCGGCGGGAGTCCTATTTGAGAAGGGCGAGTGCGCCGCCTCGTTCGACGGCCCGCTTGTATGCGGGGCGCGCGTGGATGCGGTCAAGGAAGCCATGCAGTTTCGGGAAGCGGTCGCCCAGCCCCGCCCGGGTGGCAGCGGCCTCGAGCGGATAGCTCATCTGCACGTCGGCGGCCGAGAAGGCGGAACCGGCGAACCAGTCGCGGTCCGCGAGCTCGCTCTCCAGGAAGGCGAAGTTCGTGGCGAGCTGCGGCGAGATCAGGTTCCTGTCGGCCCCGTCGCAGATCAGGCGGCCGACCGGGCGCAGCAGGGCAGGCACACGGCTCGGAATGATGCGCGAGAACAGCAGCTTCAGCAGCAGCACCGGCATCAGCGAGCCCTCGGCGTAGTGCATGAAGTAGGTGTAGCGCCGCCATTCCTCGCTGCCGAGCGGCGGCACGAAGCGCCCATTGCCGTACTTCTGCACGAGATATTCGAGGATCGCGCCCGATTCGGCCATCGTCACCCCGCCATCGGTGATGGCGGGCGACTTGCCGAGTGGATGGACGGCCTTCAGTTCGGGAGGCGCCTGCATGGTGGGCAGGCGCTTGTAGGGCTTGATCTCGTAGGCGAGTTCGAGCTCCTCCAGCATCCACAGGATGCGCAGCGAGCGCGAGTTTTCGAGGTGATGGACGGTGATCATGAGGCTGCCTTTTTCTCCCATCTTCCTCTCCTCCGCCAGAGGGAGAGGCTGAACCAAAGGTGTCAGAGCGGGCCTGGCCGCCAGTTGCCATGGAACCCCGCCGGAACCCGGCTCGACAGGTGGGCCAGCGCGATCGGGCCGCGGCCGAGGTCCGTCGCCTCGAAGATCGCGAGATCCGAGCGTCTTTCCTCGCCGCGATAGAGCACGCTCAACAGCCAGCCATCGCCCTCTGCGGCCATCTCGCTGCGGGGCACGAAGATCGGTTCCCCGAAGCGGTCGTCCTTGCCGGCATTGTAGGAGGTGCTCTTGCCGCTCTTGAGGTCGTAGTGGGTCAGGCCGTCGGTGCGCGGCTCCCCGGTCTTCGGGTCGGTGACGTCGCCCGCCACGATCCAGCCGTGACGGTAGTCGCTCATGCAGAAGCGCTCGTCGAAGCGCGGAAATTCGCCCGAGCGGTCGTCGAGCTGCTCTTCCTTCATGGTGTTGCCGCGGCCCGACAGGTCGAAGGTCCAGCGCGTCAGCCTGGCGAACGGGAGATCCTTGCTCGATGGCGAACCGTCGGGCAGCGGGAACAGCGGCGCGATGTCGAACTTCATGACGTCGACCACGATCTTGCCGTCCGGGGTCTCGTAGTGGTTCATCGGATGGAAGACGTAGCAGGCCGGCGCCGTCACCCACTTCACGTCGGCAACCGTGCCATTGCGCGGGATGAAGGCGATGTGCGTGCCCTTGTCGGGCTCCCAGGCGAAGGGTGGCTTGCCGCCCATGGCGCGTTCCATCGACGAGGTCAGCGGGAAGATCGGCAGCACGATCCAGTTCCGGGTCACCGCGAAGTCGTGGACCATCGAGGGGTACGGTCCCTCGAGGATCTCGGCGCGCGTGATCTTGCCGTTCCTGTCGACGGTCTGGATCGAGATCTCCTTTGTGAAGCGGCCCTTGGCCGAATAGCCGAAGAAGATCATCTCGCCGGTCACCGGATCGAGCTTGGGATGCGCGGTGAACGGTCCGATCAGGCTTTTGCCCCAGGTCTCATAGCCGCCGTCCGGACCGACCGGCATCAGGCTTGCGGGATCGAGCGAAAAGGGCGCGTGCGCCTCTTCGAGCGCCAGCAGCTTGCCGCCGTGCCAGACGATGTTGGTGTTGGCGATGGTCGAGTTGAGCGCGAAGACGCGCGGGTCGGTGTAGCGCGGATTGCCGAACGTGCCCGACAGGCCCTCGCCTTCCTGATTCTCCATCACCCACTTCGGGGTGCGTACCCAGCGGTTCTTGTAGGAGACGTTGCCGTTCTCGACGTGGAAGGCGTGGATCATGCCGTCGCCGCCGAACCAGTGATAGGGCCCCCGGGGGGCAAACTGGGGGTTGGGGCCGTTGCGGTAGAGCGTGCCGCAGAGCTCGCGCGGTACCTCGCCCGTGACGTGCAGGTGGGCCGCGTCGGCCTCGGTGTTCACCGGGCCATAATAGGGGTGCGACAGGAACGGGTTGTCGGTCGGGAATGCCTTGGCCATGCCACCCTCCATATGGGAAACGCTGTGTATTTAACTGACGGTATCAATACACACCGTTCCCCGCAAGAGGATTCGGGAGCGGTTCCGCAGGGAAGGGGCTACTCGCCCGACGCCGGTGCCAGGTCGGCCTGGCCGGCGCGCTGTCGGTTTTCGTAACGCCGGAAGAAGCCGTGGCCGGCAATGCCCAGGCCGAGCAGCAGCAGGCCGAAATAGAATTCGGTGTGGGTCGGGCCGATCAGGTCGAACAGCGGCGTGGCGCCGAGATTGAAGAGCAGCATGGCGCCGGCCATCACCGCGAGCCGCAGCCGGAAGACGCGGGCGATCTCGGCGCCACGATAGACCGTCTGCATGCGGGTGATCATCGGGATGAAATAGAACGGTCCGCCGAGGCCCGCGATTGCGCCAGCCACCATCATCGCCGGAAGCTTGTAGGGGTTCTCCAGTCCCCAGGCGGCGAGTGCGATCAGCGCGAAGCCGCCGCCCATCGCGACATAGCCCAGGAACATGGTCGAGAGCGGCCGGCGGAAGCGCACACTGCCCGCCACCAGGTTGCCGATGACGTCGCCCATGCCGGTGGCGCCGACGATCAGGCCGAGCGAGGCCAGGCCATGGAAGCCGAACAGGGTCGGGTCGTGCTCCTTGACCATCAGCGCGATGCAGAGCTGCAGCGCCACGCTCCACGGACCGTTGGCGATGGCGTTGGCCAGCAGCAGGATGCCCATTACCGGTTCGCGCACCAGCAGCCGGATGCCGTCGAGCAGCGCATCGACCGTGCCGCGCCAGCCGCCGCGGTCGCTGCGCGGCCGATGGCCGGGGTCGATCAGCCGGTCGCGCGCGGCCCAGACCGCGAGGCCCGACAGCACGAAGCCGACCGCGGTCACCGAGAGGAAGTGAATCACCGGCAGGATCGTGTTCAGCACGGCGGCCATCACGGGGCCGATCAGGCGCGCGAGCCGCCACGTCGCGTCGAACAGGCCATTGATCGCCTGCAGCGCGTCGCGATCCTTGACCAGCACCGGTACCGCCGACTGCAGTGCCGGCGTGAAGATCATGCGCAGGCCGGCGAGACCCATCACCGCCAGGACCAGCAGCGGGATCGAGACGCCCCAGACATAGGAGCCGACAACCGGCAGCAGGGCGAGCACGGCGCTCGCATACTTGGCGCCCATCATGGCGCGATCGGCGCGCCAGCGGTCGAAAGTCGAGGCGCCGAGCAGGCCGATCGCCAGCATGGCGCCGTACTGCGCGGCATTGACGTAGCCGGCCGCATTGCCGATCTGGTCGGCGGCGATCCAGACCACGGCGACGCGGAACAGGTCTTCGCCGATGGTCGATGCGGCGAGCCCCGACCAGACGATCGCGACGGCGCGATCCTTGAGGGGCCGGAAGACGGGGATCATTGGAGGAACGTTTCCTCCCCGGTTACTTCACCCACGTTCCGGCATCCTTGTTCGTGTACCCGAGGCTCCGGTAGGCGGCGTCGACGAGCGATTGACCGCGGCCGTTCATCAGCAGGCCGGGGCCCATCTGGTTCATGGTGTAGCCGAACGACAGTCCCGCGACGGGATCGGCGAAGCCCAGCGAGCCTCCGGCGCCGACATGGCCGAAGGCGGCGCTGCTCATGATGACGCTGTCGCAATCTTCGCCGAATACCTTCGATCCAACCGAGCGCTTGCGATTGTCCATCGACTTCATGAAGCCCAGCGCGAAGCGCGTCGGGATACGCAGCGTCGCATCGTCGTGCGTTGCCATGGAGACCTCGCCCATGCGGGCAAGGGTCTTCGCATCGACCAGCTTGCCGCCGCCGTTGGCCAGCGGCGCGTACAGGCCGGCCAGGCCGCGGGCATTGGTGATGCCGTTGGCCGCGCCGATCTCGGCGGCGTGGCCGTCTCGGCTGTTGGCGCCGACGGTGATCGGGCTCCAGGCTCCGCTGTTCAGCAGGAACAACGAAGGTATCGACGCCCTGTTCGCGATGGCGTCGGACAGGAACGGGACCTGCCGTTCCCCGGCCGAATACTGATAGGGCAGGATCGGCGCGACCCGGGGCTCGATCGCCTCGGGCAGGCCGATCCAGAAGTCGAGTCCCAGCGGCTGCGCGATCTCGTCCTGGAAGAACCTGCCGAGCGACTTGCCCGACGCGCGCCGCACCATCTCGCCGACCGTCCAGCCGAAGGTGAAGCCGTGATAGCCGTTGCGCGTGCCCGGCGCCCAGAACGGCTCTTCGGCTGCCAGGCGCCCGGTCATGTAGTCCCATTCGTAGGGGCCGCTCGTCTTCACCTTGTCGCGCAGCGCCGGCACCGCCGAGGAGTGATCGAGCATCATGCGCGTGGTGACGTGCTCCTTGCCCTTCTGGCCGAACTCGGGCCACAGCTCGATCACCGGTGCATCGATGTCGAGCCTGCCGCGCGACGCCAGCACGTGGGCGCAGATCGCGGTGGCGCCCTTGGTGCAGGAGAACACGACGCTGACCGTATCCCTGTTCCATGGCGTGCCGGACTTCGGGTCGGCGAAGCCACCCCACAGGTCGACGACCGTTTCGCCGCCGACCGTCAGGCAGACCGAGGCGCCGACCTCGCCTGCGCTCTCAAAATTTCGTGCGAACGCTTCGGCGACGCGTTCGTAGCCTTTCTTGCAGAGTCCCTCGACCATCGTCGACGTCACGATCGCTGCGGCATCGGCAGCCTGAGTACGTTCAGCAGGAATCGCGCCGCATTACTGAGCCCGGTCTGGTCAATACCGTGGCCAACACCCTGCGCGATATGCACGGCCACTTCGACACCGTTGCGTTGCAGGGCGACCGCGGCCTCCTCTGTGAGGGCCGCCGGCAGCATCTCGTCGGAATCGCCGTGCACCAGCAGCACCGGCGGCCGCGACCTGATCTCATCCTTCAGCACCTCGGGCCCGGCCAGCGCGCCGGAAAAGCCGACGATGCCGGCGAGCTGTCTGGCGCGGCGCAGGCCGACATGCAGCGACATCATGGTGCCCTGGCTGAAGCCGATCAGGACAGTGCTGGTTTCGTCCAGCCCGTAGGCCGCCAGCTTCTCGTCGAGGAATTCGTCGACGAACGGCGCGGCGCTGCGCGTGCCGGCCAGCCGCGACGCCGGGTCGAGCCGGTTGATGCTGAACCACTGGTAGCCCATCGGGTTGCCCTCGCAGGGGTAGGGCGCGTTGGGCGAATGGAACACGGCATCGGGCATCAGCGGCGCCAGCACCGGGGCAAGTCCGATCAGGTCGTTGCCGTCGGCGCCGTAGCCGTGCAGCAGCACGATCAGTTGTTTGGGCCTGCCACCCGAATGGGGACCGTGGCTCGGGCCGTCAATCTTGGTCATTTCGTCTCCACCAGCGGCTTTGGTTTCGGACCTTTCGCGCTCCAGTCCGGCATGTTGCGGCGATAGTGCCAGAGCAGCAGCGCGGCGGCACTGCGCCACGGGCGCCAGGCCTCGGCGATTTTGAGGAGCCGCTTTGCATCGGGCCGCTTGCGCAATTTCTTCAGGTGCTGGGCGGCGACCACCAGGCCGAGATCGAGGCCGGGCATGATGTCGGGCCGGCCATGCGCGAACATCAGGTAGATCTCGGCCGTCCACGGGCCGATGCCCTTGGCCTGGGTCAGCATGGCGATGGCGGCGGTGTCGTCGAGATCCTCGAGGGCGGCGAAGTCGATGCGGCCCTCGACGATGTCGGTGGCGAGGGAGCGGCCATACTTGACCTTGGAATTGGAGAGGCCGACGGCGCGCAATTGCTCGTCGGTGAGGGCCAGGAATTCGGCCGGCGCCATCGACGGCGCGGCCGCCTCGAGGCGCAGCCAGATCGCGCGTGCGGCGTGCACCGAAACCTGCTGGCCGCAGATCGAGCGCATCAGTCCGCCGAAGCCCTGCGGCACGACCCTGAGTTCGGGATGACCGACCTCCGCGATTGCGCGCGCGAAATCGGCGTCCACCCGGGCGAGGTGACGCATCGCTTTCTTGAGATTGGCCGCGTCGAGGATCGGCTGAGGCATGCGACCCGCATAGCACGGCAATGGAAGGCGCTGTAACGTCCGACGATGACGGTCGTCACCCGTTTTGCCCCCAGCCCGACAGGCGAACTGCACCTCGGCCACGCCTATTCGGCGCTGATCGCGTGGCGACGGGCGGAGGAGGTGGGCGGACGCTTCCTGTTGCGAATCGAGGACATCGATATCCGCCGCTGCCGCCGAGAGTTCGAGACGGCGATCGAGACCGACCTGAAATGGCTCGGCCTCGATTGGGATGGACCGGTGCGCCGGCAGTCCGAGCACTTCGCCGACTACGGCAAGGTGCTCGACGAACTCGATCGCCGCGGCCTCGTCTATCCCTGCTTCTGTACGCGTGCCGACATCGCGGCGGCCGGTTCGGCTCCACATGGACCTGACGGGCCGCTCTATCCCGGCACCTGCCGGCATCTCTCGCCGCAGGAGCGGCGCGACCGCATTGCCGGCGGCCGCGAGTTCTGCCTGCGCCTGGATTGCGCGACGGCCGCACACGAGGCGGGGCCGTATCACTTCCACGACGAAGGGCAGGGCAGGGTGGCGGGCGATCCGCTGCTGTTCGGCGACGTGGTGATCGCGCGCAAGGACACGCCGACCAGCTATCACCTTGCGGTCACGGTCGACGACCACCTGCAGGGCGTGACCCTGGTGACGCGCGGCGAGGACCTGCTGCCGTCGACACACGTTCATGTCCTGCTGCAAAAGCTGTTGGGGTACGAGACCCCCGGCTATGCCCACCACAAGCTGCTGACGGATCCGTCGGGGCGTCGTTACGCCAAGCGGGACCGGGCGCTAACTCTTCACGCCCTGCGCGACAGCGGAAAGACGCCGGAAGAGGTGCTCGCGCTTGTTGGTGGAGCGTAGTGGGGCCAGTGGCGCAGGTCCTGCGAGACGGCTAGGCTTCCCTTCATGAACAGACAAGAAGAACTGGCCGTCGGGAGGCGGCTGCTGGGCCATATTGATGCCCGTACCACCGACCTCGCGGACGCCATGTTCCGCAACAAGGTGATCAACTATTCCAGCCGCGAGCGCGCCGAGCTGGAGCGCGCAAAACTGTTCCGCGACCGGCCGATCTTCATGGCGCTGTCGACGCGACTGGCCAAGCCCGGCGACTTCCTGACCGAAGACGTCGGCGGCATGCCGGTCCTGATCACGCGGGCCAACGACGGAATGGCGCAGGCCTTCGCCAATATCTGCCGCCACCGAGGCGCGCCCGTGGCGCAGGGCTGCGGCCATGCCCGCGCCTTCACCTGCCCCTATCATGGCTGGACCTACGATCTTTCCGGCAAGCTGCACGGCACAACCGACAAAGTGGGCTTCGCCGGGCTCGATCTCGGCGCACACGGGCTGGTGCGTCTGCCGATCGCCGAGAAGCACGGCATGATCTTCGTGCGGCCGAGGCCGCTGCAGATCGACGAGAGCGTCGCAATCGACGTCGATGCCGAGCTCGGCCCGATCGCGGGCGACCTCGCGGCGCTCCGGCTCGACACGTTCCCGTACTACTCGACCGACCGGGTGCAGCCGCGCATCAACTGGAAGTTTGCGGTCGACACCTTTCTCGAGGGCTATCACATCGCGCACCTGCACCGGAAAACCATCGCGCCGTATTTCATCGGCGGCGCCGGCACCTTCGACAGTGCGGGGCTCAACGGCCGCATGTGCGTGGCCAAGACCTCGATCGACGCGCTGCGCCAGCAGCCCGAGGCCGAGCGCAACTACCGCCAGCACGTGGTCGCGATCTACCAGATCTTCCCCAACACGCTGATCATCTGGCAGCTCGATCATATCGAGATCTGGCGCGCCTTCCCCGGCCGCGACGACGCCAGCCACTGCGACGTCGAGATGACGATCTACAAGCCGCAGGACAGCACCCGGCCCGACTCCTACTGGGAGAAGAACCGCGACATCGCCATCCGCACCGTGCTCGAGGAGGACTTCCCGCTCGGCGAGCGCATGCAGATCGGCTTCGAATCGGGCGCGACCGAGGAAGTGATCTACGGCCGCAACGAGCCGTCCCTCGTGCATTTCCATCGTTCCATCCGCACCGCATTGGGAGTTCCCGCGTGAGCCAGCGTACCAAGCCGCCTTTCCGGGCCGACCAGGTCGGCAGCCTGCTGCGTAGCGCGCCCGTCAAGGAGGCGCGCACCAAACGTCTGGCAGGAGAGATCACGCCGGCGCAACTGAAGGCTGTCGAGGACGCCGAAATCAGGAAGCTCGTGGCCAAGCAGGAGTCGATCGGCCTGCAGGCGGTGACCGACGGCGAGTTCCGCCGCTCGTGGTGGCACTACGACTTCCTGGCCAAGCTGGTCGGGGTCGAGCTGGTCAGCGTGGCGCAGGGCCTGCAGTTCAAGGGCACGCAGACCAAGGCCGAGGGCCTGCACGTGCACGGCAAGATCGACTTCGACCCCGGTCATCCGATGATCGATCACTTCCGGTTCCTGAAGTCTGTGGCGAAGGCCACGCCGAAGATGACGATCCCGTCGCCGACCGCGCTGCATTTTCGCGGCGGCCGGAAAGCCATCGAAATGTCCGCGTATCCGACCATGGAGCCGTTCTTCGACGATCTCGGCAAGGCCTACGGCAAGGCGGTGCGCGCCTTCGGCGAGGCCGGCTGCACCTACCTGCAGCTCGACGAAGTGTTCGTGGCCTATCTGTGCGACGACGCCCAGCGCCAGATGCTGCGCGACCGCGGCGACGATCCCGACAAGCTGCTCTACGTCTATAAGGACTTGGTTAACGCCGCCTGCGCCGGCAGGACGCCAGGCATGACGATCTCCATGCACCTCTGCCGCGGCAACTTCCGCTCGACCTGGATGGCGCAGGGCGGCTACGAGCGCGTGGCCGACGTGCTGTTCAACCAGATGAACGTCGACGCCTATTTCATGGAGTACGACAGCGAGCGCGCCGGCGGCTTCGAGCCGTTGCGTTTCCTGCCAAAGGGCAAGCAGGTCGTGCTCGGCGTCATGACCTCCAAGACGGGCCAGCTCGAGAGCAAGGACCAGCTCAAGCGCCGGATCGAGGAGGCGTCGAAGTTCGCCCCGCTCGACCAGCTCTGCCTGTCCCCCCAATGTGGCTTCGCCTCGACGGAGGAAGGCAACTTGCTGGCCGAGGACGAGCAGTGGGCCAAGCTCGCGCGCTGCGTCGAGGTGGCGAAAGAGGTCTGGGGCTAAGCGCCTCTTCCGGACAGAGGGCTTCCAGGCCCACTCATGAATCCGATGCGGGCCTGGAGGCCCGCAGTCTGCCCTAATGCGGCTCGAGTGTCTTGTTGACCCACACCTGCACGGTGTTGGACTCGATGAACAAGCGGGCACGCTTGCGTTCGGCCGGGTCGTCGGACGGCAGGGCGATCAGCGCGGTCACGAGGTCGCATTCGTAGGACACGACGATGGCTTCAGCGACAGGCTCGGCGTTGGCGGACCGACCATCGGGTTCGGCCAGGCGATAAAGCCGGCCGCGGCCGAACAGGTCGGTGAGACGGGCGCGCCAGCCCTCGCCAGTGGCCCGGGCCCGGAGGTCGAGCAGGGCGATGTCGCTCAGACGGTCGACCTCCGCATCGGTCGTGATCCCGAGGTCGCAGTCACCGCCCCAGCGGCGCTTCACCCGGACGAAGACCTGGATATCGCCGTCGCGCCAGGTGCGCCCGGTGCCGAAGGAGTCGGTGGCGAGGGTCCAGGGCTTCTCCCTCCAGCCCGGCCCGAACTCCTTCATCCAGGCTTCGTACCATTTCGAGAAGGTGGAGAAGCCGAGCAGGCCGGCGATCGTCGCGATCGCGACGGATCCCTGAATGAGCGTGCCGCGCTTGAGCACTGCCACCGCAGCAGTTCCTCCCTGGTGGGGGAACTATAGCGGAGCCCGCCTGGACCGTCGTGCGAGACCTCGGTCCGGGTCCTACAAACAGGCGATCTCGCGACTTTCGATATCCTGCTCCGACAGGAACGGGCACATCGCGGCTGCGGGAAGCGTGGCAGCGCTGGCCGGCAGGTAGGGGGCCAGATTGGTTGCTCGCGTCTCGAGCACCGTGGCAACGAAGAGCGTGAGTGAAGCGGCTGCGAGCGGCAGGGCGATCGCGATCAGTCGCGGCCGGATGCCTGCAGGATGTAGCGCCGGTGCTGTGTGAACGAGGGCAGGGCGATTCATGGAGACCGACTTCAGAGAGTGTGACGACGGCCCGCCCGAAAGCGTGGCTGCCGCAGACATCGTACCTCCCTCCGTGTAGGGCCGGCCTGTGTCCTTAATGTGTCACGAGACCGGCGTACGGTTTCGTCTGTTTCGCGGTGGCCCTGTCCACGCGCAAGTCGTCCTAGAGAGGCCGGTCGAGGTCGTCGGGCTGAATGAGTCCGGCGCGGATCCACGCGGCGATCGATCGGCCGAACAGGTAGCCAGCCGCCAGGGTCATGAAGAATTCCATGACCTCCTCCTGGCGAATCGGGGCGCCTACCCTGAGCTCGACCCAGGTCTGCAGCGTGGCAAAGCCGACCAGCAGGAGCGCTACCAGGATACCGTCCCAGGCGCGCCGCGGCAGTACCAGCCCGAGATTGTGGTCGGAGAACATCGGCAGGAAGGCGCCACGCGCGACGCCCGCCAGCAGGGCCGCGGTGTTCACCGTCCATAATTCGAGCTGGAAGAGATCGCGATACTGCGGATAGGCGATCAGGATCGCGTCCGACAAAGCCGCCAGTACGCCCGGCAGCAGCAGCCGCCAGCGCGGAACGATGCGCCGCCGAGGCTCGTTGGAGATGCTCACCGCCGCGGCGATGGCGAAGACCAGCATCAGCAGATCGGCAAGTGCGATATGGAGAGCGGTCGTAGCCATCGCCGATCCGACAGGAGGCTAGATCTGATGCGCCATCGGCGGCGCGGGAATCGGGCGGACCTTCTCGTAGGCGGCAGCCGCGCGCAGCACCAGCGCGTCGCGGGCGTGGCCGCCGACGATCTGCAGGCCGATCGGCAGGCCCTCCCGGTCGAGCCCGCAGGGAATGGTCGCGGCGGGCTGGCGCGTGAGGTTGAAAGTGAGCGTGAAGGGCGTCCAGCCGATGTCGACGCCGTCGCCGCCCCACGCGCCATTTTCGTTCACCGCGAAGGCGGTGACCGGCATGGTGGGCGTCAGGAGCAAGTCATACTTGTCGAGGAACTGATTCATGATGACGCTGAGGTGCTGACGCTGCTGGATGGCGGTGACCACCGCCTCCTGGCCGAGATTGGCGCCGACTTCGGCGGCCTTCACCAGGCCTGGATCCATCAGTTCACGTTTCTCCGGCGAAAAGCTCTTCAGCAGTACCGCGACGTTCGACTGCCAATGCGCGTTCAGGATCCTGCGCGGATCGAGGCCCA